>JAQURJ010000023.1 GCA_028715705.1 Phycisphaerae bacterium
CTCTTTGTCTAAAACAGGAACTGCGTCATTTTGTTACCGGCCCGGATGCAGAACTCATTTCTGGTAATGTTTATGAACTGACTGCGTATCTGTTCGATCTATTAAAACAGGATAAACTTAAAATTCCTCAGAAAAGAATCGCAGCTGAATTTGCCTATCATAAGCCATGTCATTTGATGGTTCTTGATGGAGATGATTTCATCGAACTGTCAAAAAAACTATGTGACCTCGATATAACCGATCTTAATGCCGGCTGTTGCGGCTTATCCGGGACTTTTGGAATGCAAAAGAAAAATTACGAACTTTCGGAGAAAATTTCAGCGGGTCTTCGCAAAGCTCTTGAAAATTCGACAGCAGATTATATCTTAACCGAATGCGCAGCCTGTAAGATGCAGATAGAGCACATCAGTGACAAAAAGGTAATTCATCCCCTAAAGGTCATCGCCGATGCCTATAAAGCGGATGGTTGAAAGCTAAAAATTGAAAATTAATGAATAGGGGGCGAAAAATGGTAACACAAGGACAGCTCAAAGAAGCCGTTCTCTGGAAAAAAGACGGCGATAATAAAACCGACTGCTTTCTTTGTAACTGGCATTGCTCGATCAGTCCCGGAAAAACCGGACGCTGTTTTGTACGTCGTAATATCGAAGGTACATTATATTCTCTAAACTACGACAAGGTTTGTGCTGCTAATCCCGACCCGATAGAGAAGAAACCGCTTTTTCATTTTCAGCCCGGCTCCCGCAGTTTCTCTATCGCAGCACCCGGCTGCAACTTTAGATGCGAATTTTGCCAGAACTGGCAGATAAGTCAGATGCCGTTAGAGGGTCAAATAGACGGCCAGGCTCTAACGCCGCAGCTTATCGTCAAAGCCACTGTCCAAAGCCAATGCAAATCCATTGCCTACACTTACACGGAACCAACGATTTTTATGGAACTTTGCGCAGAAACCGGAAAACTTGCCAAAGAAAAAGGTCTTGCCAATGTTTTTGTCAGCAATGGTTTTATGACCATTGAAGCGGTTGATTTTGTCAAAGACTGGCTAAACGGTATAAACATCGATCTCAAAGCTTTCACCGAAGACTACTACAAACGCCTCTGCAAGGCGCGTCTTCAGCCAGTGCTCGACACGATAGAATACATTGCCAAAAATACTGATATATGGCTTGAGATTACGACTTTGATTGTTCCCGGTGAAAACGATTCGGATGAAGAACTGAAACAAATGGCCGATTTTTTGGTAAGTCGCGCAGGTGCCGATGTTCCATGGCATATCAGCCGATTCTTTCCTCAGTATCACTATACCGATTCAGTGCCGACCCCTATAGAGACAATGCAAAAGGCTTATTCGGTCGGCAAAGAAGCCGGACTTAAATATATTTATCTTGGCAACGTTGCCGGCGGTGGATATGAAGATACAGTCTGTCCAGGCTGCGGTGAAGTTTTAATCCAGCGCAGCGGTTATTATATTACTAAAAATAAAATAAAGGATAGCCGATGTCCCGCATGTTCTCAAAAAATCCCCGGATATCAGTTATAAGGTACGATACGTCGCCATTAAGTTTGGGGATAGTCTAATACTTTGCATGGGGGTAAGCCGATAAAACAGAAGCCGGAACGGAGATGTAAAAAAAGTTATAATCCGTAAAGCATTGTAATTGCTGGGTTTGCGATGATTTTGTGAAATTTGCCGTGGATTTTTTTAAAAAAGTAAAAAATTTCAGAACACAATTATACCCTTGGGGGGTATAATGGAAAATAAATGTAAAAGGATTAGAAATGAAAGCGAATCCTAACCACACGGATAATATGGCCGCATTAAAACGGATTGAGGGACAAGTTCGCGGTATTCAAAAGATGACCGAAGACCGTAAATATTGTATTGATATTTTAAATCAGATAAGTGCTGTCAAAGGTGCTCTTGGCAGGGTAGAAGAAAACATTTTGGAAAAGCATCTTCGTCACTGCGTTACTGAAGCCGTAAGGGGGACGTCTGAAAAAGAAAAAAAGCAGAAGCTGGATGAAATTATCAAACTTATACAGCAGACACGAAGGGGCAAATAATGAAAACGATTAGATATAAACTTTTAGTTCTCATTTTGTTGATTCCCGCACAGATTTTCGCACAAACCGACCCTAACACTCCTGCAACACTCAACGAATATCTTCAAATTGCGTCACTGAATAACGCAGACCTTAGAGCAAAATTCGATGCATGGAAAGCGGCCTTTGAGCAAATTATCCCCGCTGGTACACTACCCGATCCGCAATTTACTTATGGTTATTACATAAGGGAGGTCGAAACCCGTGTTGGTCCGCAGGAGCAGAGTTTTGCTCTTATGCAGAAATTCCCCTGGTTTGGTACACTTTCCGCTAAGAGGGGTTCTGCGGCGGCTGAAGCAAAAGCGGCTAAGGCAGAATATGATACCGCGAAGTTAAAACTATTTAGTGACATAAAAGCTGCATATTACGAATACATCTACCTTGCCAGTGCGATTGATATCGCAAAAGAAAATCTGCAATTACTGGAGCATTTCGAGGAAGTTGCTCGGGCAAAATATGAAGCTGCAACCGCGATGCACCCAGATTTAATTCGCGCACAGGTTGAACTGGCAAAAACTGAAGATGTGCTAAATAGTCTAAAACCTCTGCGAAAGCCGATTACCGCTAAGCTTAATGCTTTGATGAATCGACCGATTGATGTGAATCTGCCCTGGCCGCAGAAAGAACAGCTTCGACAAGTTGTTGTCGATCGTAAGCAGGTTTGTGAAATGGTCAAAGCGAACAACCCGCAACTATCGCAGCTCGATTTCAAAGTCAATGCGGCTCATAAAAGAGTCGAAGAAGCCGAAAAAAAATTCTATCCTGATCTCGGCGTAGGCGTAATGTGGATAGATACCGGCGAAGCGATCAATCCATCCCTGAAAGACAGCGGCAATGACCCTGTAATTCTGACCTTCTCGATGAATATACCGCTTTGGCGAAATAGCTATCAAGCCGGCGAAAACAGCGCAAAAGCAATGGCCAGAATGTACTCAAACCAAAAGATCGACAGGGAAAATACCCTTCTTGTAAAAACCGAGCAGGTTATTTATGACCTTGATGACAGCGACCGCAAAATCCGGCTTTATCGTGATGTCCTGATCCCTAAAGCTCAGGAATTGCTAACGGCCTCGGAGACGGCGTATCAGAGCGGGACTGTTGATTTTTTGAGTCTCATCGATGCCCAGCGGATGTTGCTTTCCTATAGCCTTGCTTACGAAAAAGCCGTGCGGGATTATCGACAAAGACTGGCCGAACTGTCGAGTTTGACAGGGATCGACTTGGCTCGTTAAAAAGTTTACCGATTTTTGGAAATTAATAGTTGAAAAGAGATTGAACAAAAGCATATTATGACTACTAAAATAGTGGGATTTGTCAGAAATTCAGAAAGGTTAACCCGTGAAATATAAAATATTAGTCGCAGGGGCGGTGATTTTAGCGTTCATAGCAGGGTTTTTCCTAAAAAAAGCAAGTGTCCATCCTAAAGAGCACATTTCTCAAGCCGTTGGACAGAAAGAGGCTGTTCAAATGTGGACCTGCGCGATGCACCCACAAATCAGACAGCCGAAACCCGGCAAATGCCCTATCTGCGGCATGGATTTGATTCCTGTGAAAAGTTCCGGCGAAGAAGTCGGTTCGCGACAGATTTCATTTTCGCCGGATGCTGTGAAACTTATGGAAATCGAAACAACACCGGTCGAGCGTAAATTTGTCGAGGCACAGATACGTATGGTAGGCAAAATCGCTTACGATGAGACGCGTGTGAAAAATATCACCGCATGGGTGCCGGGCAGGATAGACAAGCTCTTTGTTGATTTTACGGGAACGACCGTCAGAAAAGGCGATCATATAGTAAGTATTTACAGCCCCGAATTGTTAAGTACTCAAGCCGAACTTATCCAGGCAGCGCAAGCAGTAAAAAATATCAAGTTAGAAACTTCCAATCTTGTAAAACGCTCTACCGAGGCGACACTGGTCTCGGCAAGGAAAAAATTGCGGCTGCTCGGCTTAAGTGATGAGCAGATAAGTGATATAGAAAAAAGCGGTACACCAACTGATCATGTTACTATTTATGCCCCCGTCGGCGGGATAGTTATCGAAAAGAACACTACTGAAGGGATGTATGTTGAAACAGGAACAAAAATTTATACCATTGCCGATCTTTCCCAGGTTTGGGTGCTGCTGGATGCCTATGAATCGGATATGACGTGGCTGCGATATGGGCAGGATGTAACATTCACGGTCGATGCTCTGCCCGGAAAAACATTCCCCGGTATAATCAGCTTTATCGACCCTCGACTTGATACCAGAACACAGACCATCAAACTTCGCGTCAATGTTGTTAACTCCGACGAAAAGCTAAAACCGGGTATGTTCGTAAGTGCGATTGTAAAGACAAAGATCGCCGAGGAAGGCAGGGTCATAGACGAAAATCTGGCTGGAAAATGGATGTGCCCGATGCACCCGAGCATTGTGAAAAATGGCACGGGGACATGTGATATTTGCGGTATGGACTTGGTGACAAGTGAATCTCTCGGATATGTCCCTGTCGATGCAGCAGAAAAGCCGCCGCTGATTGTTCCCGCATCGGCGGTGCTTATTACCGGCAAGCGGGCTTTAGTTTATGTGCAGGTGCCGGGAACGGAAAAGCCAACATTCGAGGGTCGGGAAATCGTTCTTGGTCAGCGAGCGGGGGACTATTATATCGTTCGCGAAGGTTTAAGCGAAGGCGAAACCGTGGTTACAAACGGAAACTTCAAGATTGATTCGGCATTGCAGATACAGGCCAAACCGAGCATGATGAGCCCCAAAGGTGGAAAAATGTCTGCGGGACATGAAGGACATAAAATGTAAAATAATTTTGGGTTTTGATTTGAAAGGGTAGAGAAAAATGAAGACAAGGCAATTAATAATGTTGGCGGCAGTTATAAGCTTAATAGCCATGATTACACTTGGCGGATGTAAGAAAAAGGAAGAACCTGCTGCTCCTGTCCCAACAATGGAAAAGATGGCAGGCGACACAGCGAAAGTAGTTGAAGGCGTCGAGCAGACGATGTGTCCTGTGATGGGAGGCAAAATAAACAAGAATATTTTCATTGAGCACAATGGCAAAAAGGTATATTTCTGCTGTCAGGGGTGCGTGGAAGAATTCAAAAAGAATCCCGAAAAATATATGGATAAGCTGCCGCAGTTTAAAAACTAAGAAGTGTTTGCGATAACCACACGGAGGCATAATGGCTGCGAATAACGACGGCGAGCGGAAGGTGAGTATTTTAGACAGGATCATGCGGTTCTGCCTCGAAAACAAGCTCATTGTTGCGTTGGTAGTATTGTTTGTGATTGGATGGGGCACAGCGGTCGCCCCGTTCGATTGGGAATTTAAATTCCTGCCTCGCAATCCCGTAGCTGTCGATGCCATACCTGATATCGGTGAGAATCAACAGATCGTTTTTACCGAATGGCCGGGCCGAAGTCCGCAGGATGTCGAAGATCAGATAACTTATCCGCTGACATCCTCACTGCTCGGCGTGCCGGGCGTGAAAACCGTCCGCAGCCAGTCGATGTTTGGCTTTTCAAGTATCTATATCATATTTGATGAAGACAAGGACTTCTATTGGACGCGAAGCAGGATACTTGAAAAGTTAAACTCTCTGCCTGCAAACGCGCTTCCGGAAAACGTTCAGCCGATGCTGGGGCCGGATTCGACGGCTCTTGGTCAGGTATTCTGGTACACGCTTGAAGGACGCGATCCTAACGGCAATCCGACCGGCGGCTGGGACCTTGACGAATTGCGAACTATACAGGATTGGAACGTTCGATACTCGCTGCTGAGTGCAAAAGGCATCAGTGAAGTGGCTTCTGTCGGCGGTTTCGTCCGCGAATATCAGATCGACGTTGACCCTGACGCGATGCGGGCGTTCGGCATAGGCCTTGAAGATATTTTCAAAGCCGTCAAAAATTCCAATGTCGATGTCGGCGCACGAACCATTGAGATCAATAAAGTTGAGTATGTTATCCGTGGTCTGGGTTTTTTAAAAAGCCTCAGCGATATTGAGAATACCGCAATAACGGTACGGGACAACGTGCCGGTTCTTATAAAAAATGTGTCGAATGTCACTTATGGTCCGGCTTTGCGCAGAGGCGCGTTGGATAAAAGCGGCGCAGAAGCTGTCGGCGGGGTGGTGGTTGTCCGGTACGGATTTAATCCGCTCGAAGCGATAAAGAACGTTAAGGAAAAGATCAAAGAACTTTCGCCCGGCCTTGATAAAAAAACTCTTCCTGACGGAACGGTTTCACAGGTAACAATTGTGCCGTTCTATGACCGTACCGGCCTTATCTATGAGACGCTGGGGACATTGCACATCGCTCTTACAGAGGAAATTCTCGTTACTATCATCGTGGTTATTGTATTGGTGCTGAATTTACGAAGTTCTTTGCTGATAAGTTCGCTTCTGCCGCTTGCAGTGCTGATGAGTTTTATAGCAATGAAGATTTTCGGCGTTGATGCCAATATCGTTGCGCTATCAGGTATAGCTATAGCTATCGGGACAATGGTAGATATGGGGATTATTATCTGCGAAAACATTCTGCACCATCTTGACGAAGCGGATGAAAATGAAAATAAACTGGAGGTTGTTTTTCGCGCGGCAAGCGAAGTTGGTGGTGCGGTACTGACTGCTGTTTCGACGACTATTATTGGATTCTTGCCGGTCTTCACGATGACCGGAGCCGAAGGCAAACTGTTCAAGCCGCTTGCATACACAAAAACATTCGCTCTTATCGCCTCAATAATCGTAGCTTTAACCATAATACCTCCCGCAGCGCACCTCATATTTACTCATCGCGGCAAGTTGAAAAAGTTCTCGCATTTACTTTTAGGCGGCTTGACCGTCGCAGCGGGAATCGCTGCCGCTGTAATGTTCAACTGGTGGATCGGTTTTATCATCGCAATTATCGGTGTCTATAATTTATTTCGCCAGAAATTGCCGGAAAGAATCAACCGGCACAGCCTGCTCGTCACAAATATGCTTGCTGTACTTTTAGTTGGCATAATTCTCACGACCCACTGGATGCCGCTTGGCATTGATAGGGCGATAATAACAAACCTGCTATTCGTGGCGATACTTATCGGCGGGCTTTTAGTTTTCTTCAGAATTTTCCAGAAGTTCTACCCGGCTATTCTCGGCTGGTGCCTGCGCCATAAACTGCTTTTCCTGTCTATACCGGTTATGCTTATTATTGCTGGTGCATTTATCTGGTCTGGATTGGGCAAAGAATTTATGCCGCCGCTCGACGAAGGATCATTTTTGTATATGCCAACGACAATGCCGCACGCATCTATTGGCGAGGCTCTCGACGTGCTGCAAAAGCAGGATGTCGCTTTTAATTCCATACCTGAAGTGGAAAGCGCCGTCGGCAAGATAGGCAGAGCCGAAACTCCGCTCGACCCTGCTCCGATCTCTATGATAGAAACTATCATCAATTATAAATCCGAATACATCACCGATGAAGATGGTCAGCGCCTAAAATTTAAGTATGACAAAAAAAACGATGAATTTGTTCGTGATGTAAACGGCAAGTTAATTCGTGATGATAACGGAAAGCCCTATCGCCAGTGGCGAGAGCATATAAAAAGCCCTGATGACATCTGGAAGGAAATCCAGGCCGCAGCCCAGGTACCCGGCACAACCAGCGCACCGAAATTACAGCCGATTGCCGCCCGTATCGTAATGCTGCAAAGTGGGATGCGAGCCCCGATGGGCATAAAAGTCAAAGGCCCCAACCTTTCTGCGATAGAAAAAGTTGGTATAGAGATTGAACGGCTGTTAAAAAACGTTCCCGGCGTGGAACCGTCAGCGGTCATTGCCGACCGCATCGTTGGCAAGCCTTATCTGGAAATAGATATAGATCGTAACGCCATAGCACGGCACGGCATCAGCATACGTCACATTCAGGATGTAATCGAAGTAGCCGTCGGTGGACGCGGGTCGGTGGACGCGGGATAACAACAACGGTTGAAGGCCGCCAGCGATATCCGGTGCGTGTGCGTTACCTGCGGGAACTGCGCGACACTATCGAGGCACTTGAAAAGGTACTGGTCGAGGGGTTCGCTGGTGAACAGATACCGCTAAAACAGTTGGCGAAGATTAATTATGTTCGCGGGCCGCAATCTATAAAGAGTGAAGATACGTTCCTTGTCGGATATGTCCTTTTTGACAAACTTGACGGGTGGGCGGAAGTCGATGTAGTCGAAAGTGCAGATGCTTATCTGAAAGCCAGGATCGACAGCGGCGAACTGGTTATCCCCGCAGGAGTCAGTTATAAATTCGCCGGCTCGTATGAAAACCAGATTCGTGCGACAAAGACGCTCTCAGTAGTAGTACCGCTTGCGCTGTTCATTATCTTTATCATTCTTTACCTGCAGTTCCGTTCCACGTTGCTTAGTTTTCTTGTGTTCAGCGGGATACTTGTTGCCTGGGCGGGCGGGTTTATTATGATATGGCTGTACGGACAGGGATGGTTTCTCGATTTTAGCTTGTTCGACGCCAACTTGCGGCAGCTTTTCCAGATGCACCCGATCAATCTAAGCGTTGCGATATGGGTTGGCTTTTTGGCCTTGTTTGGTATCGCCAGTGATGATGGTGTGGTTATGTGTACTTACTTACAGCAGGCGTTTGGTAGAAATGAACCGACTACCCTTGATGAGGTGCGTAAAAGTGTTATCGAAGCCGGCAGCCGCAGAGTGAGGCCGTGCCTTATGACGACGGCTACGACGATACTCGCATTAATACCGGTTCTGACATCGACAGGCAGAGGCTCGGATATTATGGTACCGATGGCAATACCGTCGTTTGGAGGGATGACCATCGAAATACTGACGATGCTGATCGTACCGGTACTCTATTCCGCGATAAAAGAATTTAAGCTTTGCAAAAATACAAAAGTACGATCTTCATAGATTCTTGTTATTTTACGATTATAAGTTACACTCTTGCATATTATGAAAACTCTAACAAAAGAAATCTGGATGAATGTTCCGCAGCGGCGGGCAATCGTTTCTATCCACAACGAGGTGGAGCGTCTTGTCGAGCAAAGCGGCGTAAAAGATGGGCTTATACTTATAAACGCCATGCACATTACAGCATCGGTGTTTATAAATGATAATGAGTCCGGCCTGCATCACGATTACGAGGTGTGGCTCGAAAAACTCGCGCCGGAAAAGCCGCATAGCCAATACCGCCATAACGGCTACGAAGATAACGCCGATGCCCACATGAAACGCCAGATCATGGGGCGTGAAGTTGTACTGGCAATCACTGACGGCAAACTGCATCTGGGGCAGTGGGAACACATTTTCTACTATGAGTTCGACGGAATGCGAAAAAAACGCCTTCTGGTCAAAATAATCGGCGAATAGCGATTAAGCACTTTACCCTATAAACCCTATCCCCTAATTTATAGGTCGAGAACCTGCTTCAAAGTAAATTGTTCGAAATTCTGTTTATACATATCTGTTATTTTTTCTATACTTGGTGACTTTTCAAAACTCCCCTGTGCAAACCCTGCTTCGCTTACGGCATGTATTATATCCGATAGTTTTATATTTTCCGGGTCTGTGGCTGGAACAAGGCCGGGCACTGGCTCCGAAGCGCGGATGAGTATATTGCCCCGGATAAGGTGGTTATACATTTTTTCGGCGAATTCCGCGGGCAGACCGAGTTTATTGGCGACAAGTTCACCGGCCACAGGAGCTTTTTTCTTTTCAAAAGCGATGGCTATCTCTCTTGCAATGTTTATCGCGGTCATATCATTGGCCACAAAATAGTTCTCGCTTTTCTTTGTTGCCGCTAGCCGCGCAGCGTCAAGAGTGTCGAGGTGCTGGGTCGTATAAGTAATCTGCAATCCGAACAGGACTATCAGCCACGTAACAAATATCCAGAATACCGAAAGCGGTATCAATCCGAGTGTACCATAAAGTTCGTTATATGGGATGAATTTTGTTACATATAGACTAAAGAGCCATTTTGCCAGCGACCATACTAATGCGGCGATAGCCGCACCCCAGAAGGCCGCTTTGAAGTTCACCTTTGCATTGGGCAAAACAAAGTAAAGAAGCGAAAAGAATATTGTGGAAAGAAGATAATTGAATGCTTTTGCCCCGATACCCAGAGAGCCTTCCTGGTCACCATTCACATCTACTACATAGCCCGTATTTCCAAGCGGGTCAGAGTGATTTGCATCTTCATCAGCTACATAGCCCGTATTTTCAAGCGGGTCAGAGTGATTTGCATCAGCATCAACATAAGCAAAATTCAATGCTTTGAACTGCTGGAGGATGGTGACCTGCGCGGTGACATAAATTCCCGCACCCAGCAGAATTGGCCCCAGCGTCAAAAGCGCCCAGTAGTTTATGATGCGATTAAGAAATGGCCGTCCTTTGGCAACGTGCCAGATGTTATTGAATGACGTCTCGATGGTTGACAGCAGGACGGTTGCTGCGTATATAACAAGCAGGATGTTGACAATTGTTACCGCGCCTTTGCCTTCGGCTTTTACAAAGAATTCTGAAACGATTTCGTCGATCTTACTGGTAATGCTTAATTGTTCCTCGCCTTCCGTGGCGGTAGGTAATTGAATCGTGGACAAATTTAAATAATCGTAAACCCCGTTTTTCAGCTTTTTCCCGATATCATCCGAACCGGGAAGGGATTGAAATATAAGCAGGGCGACAATAGCAAGCGGGACAATGCCGAAGATGGTATAATAGGCCAGAGCCGCTGCGGCCTGGTTCGCTCTATTTTTTATAAGCAGCCGTACGCACTGTGGCCACAGGCGTATCTGGAACGCCAGAAATCTGCTGGCTCTTCCGAGTTGTTCTGATGGGGTGGATGCGATTTGCATTATCTTTTCAAAATACTTCATAATCCATTCCTTACTTATTGAACAATCCTTCAAGTCCCTTTCGAAGCTGCTGTTGAAGCCCCTGTTCGAGTAATTTTGCTGTGTCAAGTTTAGGCCTGTCGATTGTGCCTGTCAATGGCAGCGATATCCGGTCTTCCGTCTGTTCCCCGACACGAGCTGTTTTTCCGCCGATAGTGTAAGGCAGAGCAACCTGCATATTCAATTGATTATTGACCAGATCGACTCGCCCTCCAAAATTGATAGGAGCGCTGCCGATCTCGACCTGCATATTATCGTAGGCCAGCACGCCGTCTTTGAGGGCAAATGGAGTAGGGCGGATGTTGATATCCTGACCGCCTCCGGCTCCGATAAGAGTCAAAAGCTGACCGAGAAAGTCGGACGGGCTGAGGGTGACATTTTGAAGTGCGACCGTTCCAATGACTGTTATAAGTTTTTTATCTGCTGCGGCCAGCGGGATGGTCATACTGTTGCAGTCAAAGTCAGCCGTACCTTTGGCGTTGACGGCATTTGCAAAAATAGGATTGACATATTTAAGCAGTTGGCTTGTGGTTTTGTCGTTTATTTCGATATTGTCGAGGATGTGCATCGGCTGGGGAATTTTTAGCAGGGTGGGTTTGGCGGTGAAATCGGCTGTGGCGGCGAAATTGAGTTTTCCGTTATTGACCTGCGTGGTGAAAGGTGCGATTTTCATCAGGCCATTGCTGACTTGTACATCCAATTCGGTCTTGCCAAAATTCAGCCCCATAAATTCAGCCGAATCGAATCCGAGTTTTGCAGCAGTATTGAGATTTTCGAGAATTTTATCATTTTGATTAATGGGGAATTTACTTGTGAAATTTATCTGGTCGGCTCTTTGCCCATTAACGGTCAGTCCGACGGGCAGAAATGGACGGGCCATTGCCGATAGTTTCTCCCAGTCGTAAGTAAGATTTGCATTTCCTTCGATGATGCTTTGGTTCTTATCGTTTTTCTTTTCGGCATCAATTTTGATTTTGATATCGGGGCTTGTAATGCTGGATTTGAGCGAATAAGTTTTTTCTTCGGTGTTAGCCGTGGCGTCAACATCAAGCGTAACCTGCTTCTGGATGAAAGGCTCAGCATTGGGATAGTCCAGCCGCAGGTTGTCGATCCTCGCCGTATCTGTTTTCAAATGAACAATATTTTCTTTTCCGGTCACTTTAAGTGCCGATTGTGCGATACCTGAAATTTGCAGACCTTCGGGCAGTTTTGTGAATACTGAGGCAAGAGCCTGTATTTTTTGCAGGTTCAATTCAGAGACGGTCAGGTTAAGTTCTACAGATGACATTTCCTTGCCAGCCGGCACGGTGGAATTGGTCACAGCCAACTTGCCGAAGCCTGTATCCATGTTAACAGAATCCAAATTGATAGTATGCTGCTTAGGTAGAAAAGCAACCCTGTAATCGGATGTGATCAGCGGGGCGGTAAACCGTCCTGTTTTTGAAGCTATGGTTATATCTGTTACTTTTTTAGAGCCGATCAGTTTTATCTGCTCGCCCGTTATATTGACCTGCCCCTGATTTTCAGCTCTGCCTGCGAATTGATACGGCAGTTGAAGGAATTGACCAAGCTGCTCCTGAAAATTAGAAAGATCGACCTTGATATTATAGTCTATTTTTTCGGCTGTGCCGGAGGCGACCAGTTCAGCGAAAGAAGATGTAACAGTAGCCTGTTTGAGTTCAAACTTATCGCCCGCCGCACCAACAGCCAGTTTCGCTTCAATCGGCTCCAGCGAAATGGTTTTTCCATCCATCTGACCCTTGAAATTTTTGACAATAAAATCCGCCGCCAGAGTCTTTTGAGGAAGCTGGTTGATGGTTTCGATATGACCTGTTAATACACCGGATGATATTTTTGTCCCTTCTTGAAGAGGCAAAATATCCGGCATCTGCGTTATTGCTCCAGCCAGATCGAGCGTCATATCGGCAGTAAGAATATTTTGCTCCGAGTTCATAAATTCGGCTATCGAATCAAAACTTTTCGGCACAGTGCCGTGAGCGTTTGCTCGCAGCCAGTCGCTTTCGATAGCCAGTTTGTTTATTACAACGCTGTCTTTTTGCTGTCGCAGGTCAGCGGTTATGTCGAACTTTTTATTTCGCAGTCTCTGGGCTATCAATGAAGGGGCGTTTACGTCTATATCTTTGCCGCTGATTTGCGCGGTCATTTCGCTGACCATTCCATCTTTGATCTGCCCCTGAACGTCTGCTGAAATCGTGCCGCTGCTTTGTGCTTTTATACCGGCCAGTGCAAGAAAAATCTGAATGCTGTTAAGATTCAATTCATTGACTTCTGCTTTGACACTGCCGGATACGCCGTCAAGGTTCCACGTTTTGTCGCGAGGCGTGATATTTGCCTCGATTTTGACAGGGGTGGATTCGCCGCCATGAGCGATATTCATACCGACAGCAAGATCGCTTTCCTCACCGGCAGGGCGGAGATTGACTTTCGCTGCTATATTGGCAAGCTCCAGATCAGCGGTATCTTTAGATCTGAGCAGAACCCTGCCGTTATTTACCTTGAGGTTTATTATGTTGACAGGCATCACAAATTGTTGAGGTTGTTTCTTCGTTTTTGTTGCATCCGACGGCTGCGATTGCTGCTTCTCAAGAGCGGTGACATTTATCATTGCGTAAGGTGTATCAATGACAGTCTCCCCCAAAGAGACATTGCCCGTCAGCAGGGCGGCATAGTGGGGTTTTGTGGTAATTTCCTTCACCGCGACACTAACACCGTTACTGTCAAAAGTTATCTCGTCAAGCCGGATACCACGAAACCAGCTTATCGATAGGTCCTTGAAACCTGCTGTTCCGTCGATCGAACTGTTTACTTTCGACAGGATCATTTTTTGCGCACCATCTGTGGAAAGCATGGTCGGCAAAAAAAGAATCAGCAGTATGAGCAAAATCACAAGGCTTGCGAGAATGACAAAAAAGATTTTCTTGCCCCTCTTTTTCCCCGATGGTTTTTCGACGGAATTGTTTTCAACTTGCATAATATACCCCCTTTTCTTATAGGATCGCAGGCATCTGCGATCAATTTCCCCAAAACCGAAAAAAATAGGGTGTTACTGATTCATGATTTCATCAGATTTCTTTTTTACAGCCGTATCGACTTTATCTGTATATTCTTTGGTAATATCATCGATCTGCTTTTTAGCCTTTTCAAGGTCGTCTTCGGTAATCAGCTTGCTGTCTTGTGCCTCGTCAAGCTGTTTATTTGCGTCTCGGCGGATGTTGCGTATGCTGATTTTGGCCTGTTCGCCCATTTGTTTAACTTGGTTGACGATCTGTTTGCGGCGTTCGGCGCTTAGAGGAGGGACACTGAGCCGAATCATCTTACCTTCGATTATTGGCGCAATACTCAAATCGCTGTTCTTTATTGCCTTTTCGATGTCTTTGATCGAAGCCGGGTCGAACGGCTTTATAAGGATCGCATCGGCTTGAGGAGTGGCCAGAGTTGCCAGTTGTTTCAGCGGTGTTGGCGAGCCGTAGTAATCGATGTGAAGATTTTCCACTATGCCGGTACTTGCGCGTCCCGTACGAACTCCTTTGAATTCGTCGTGAAGAAATTCAAAGGCTTTTTCCATTTTATTTTCGTGGTCACTGATAATCTGTCTGGTCGGCATCTTAAATCTCCTTTAACCGATCAAAGTCCCCACCTGCTCACCGCAGATTGCTTTGGTTATGTTACCTTCTTTAAAGATATTTACAACTATTATCGGTATTTTATTATCCCTGCAAAGGCTTATCGCCGAATGGTCCATAATCCGCAGATTATTCCTCAAAACGTCATCGTAACTGATTCTCTCGTAAAGCTTAGCCGCTGGATTCTTCTTCGGGTCGTCGCTGTAAACGCCATCCACTTTCGTCGCCTTTATCAATAGATCCACGTTAAGCTCCGCTGCCCGAAGAGCCGCGCACGTATCGGTCGTAAAGAAAGGATTTCCTGTCCCGCCCGCCAAGATAGCCACGCGTCCTTTTTCGAGATGATGCAATGCGCGTCGTCGTATAAATGGTTCGCATATAGCCGAAACTTCTATTGCGCTGAGCATACGAGTCGGCTGATTTTTTGCTTCGAGAGTTTCTTGTAGAGCGCCGGCGTTAATAATAGTGGCCAGCATCCCCATATAATCAGCCGTATTACGGGGAATGTGGCTGTTGCGGCTGAAAGTTTCTCCTCGCAGGAAGTTACCCGCCCCTATCACGATGGCGACCTGAGCGCCAAGGCGGCTCAGATGTACCACACGTTCGGCGATGGAATCAAGCTGCTTTCCGCTTATGCCGAAACCGCCTTGTTCGCAAAAACTTTCACCGGACAGCTTTAGCAAAACTCGTTTGTATTTTGCCTGCGGCATATTCTCTCCTTATGTAAAAAAAACCGGAATCATTTTAATAATTCCGGCTTCAAGCATCCATACTCAGCTTACATCCATCCGCACAAAAGCGGTAATTTTTGCCGTCCCGCCAGCCGCCTTAGCAGCTTCGGTTACAACCTGTTCGACGGTTTTTTTATCATCTTTTACGAACGGCTGACTTACAAGACAATTATCGCTGAAGAATTTGTTCAGTTTGCCGTCCACTATCTTTTCAATGATATTCTCAGGTTTATTTTTGACCTGATCTCTGGCGATAGCTCTTTCCTTTTCAATAACAGCCGGATCAATCCCATCCTTGTTAAGCGACAAGGGCTTTGTCGCCGTAATGTGCATGGCAATATCGCTGCCGGCCTTTTTGATTGCATCGGAATTGGCGGTTTTGTCGGAATCAGTTTCGATTACTAACATTGCGCCATTTTTTTTATTGAAGTGGACATAGCTGCTGATAATTCCAGCCTGTTTAAGTTCAAACCTGGCATAGTCGCCAACCTCGGTTTTTTCGCCTGTCTTGCTGACAGTTTCGGTAACTATTTCGTTAAACGCCTTTCCGCCGATTTTGGTTTCCATCACGCTGGTAGCGCCTTTACATTCGGTGCACTGCATTGCATATTCGCTAAGTGCGCCGGCAGCGGCAATGAAATCGTCGCTTTTGGCGACAAAATCAGTTTCACAGCAAAGCGTTGCCATAACGGCTTTTTTGCCGTCGTCGCTGACTTTGAAAACCACGATACCCTCGGAAGTCTCGCGTTCGGCCCTTTTGGCAAGTGTCGCCAAGCCTTTTTTGCGTAATATAATCAAAGCCTCTTCGACATCCCCCTTGGAATCTTCGAGGGCTTTCTTACAGTCCATCATCCCCTGTCCGCTTATTTTCCTAAGTTTCATTACAGCCGCCGCTGTTATTTCTGCCATTTCTTACTCCTGTTATTATTACCTAAACACTTGATTTTGTGTGTTGTCATTCCAGCGAAAGCTGGAATCCAGGCTGTTTCAAATTGAAAATTGTAAATCGAAAATTATAAATTAAGAATCGCCTTCCTGCGGGGCAGGCTTGGATTCAGATTCACCAGCCGGCGGCTCATTTGGCGCAAATGCTGCCGCAGATTTAGCTGTGACCTGCGGCTCTTCTTCGCCCTCGGCCCTTGCCAGGGCTGTGCGGCTTGTGCGAGCGCGGCGAGGCCGCTGTGCGGCTTCTGCCTGTTGAGTAACAACCATAGTTTTACCGATAGCTACAGCGTCGGCTAACTCGTCGAGGATGATTTCGATTGCCCGTAATGAATCATCGTTGGCAGGGATAGCCACATCCATCGTGTCAGGGTCGGCGTCCGTGTCGATAATGCCTATGGTGGCGATACCGAGCTTTCTGGCTTCGTAGAGTGCCAGATATTCTTTACCAGAATCGACCGCGACTACAGCTCCGGGAAGGCGTGACATCTTGCGAACGCCTTCAAGGTTCGATTTGATCTTTTTCATCTCGCGTTTGAGCCTCGAGGCCTGCTTTTTACTCTCTTTTTCGAGTGTGCCGTCTTCCTGCATACTTTCGAGTTGTTCAAGTTTCTGAAGCCGTGACCGAATTGTGCGGAAATTGGTAAGCATTCCACCAAGCCACCTCTGCGAAACATAGTGCATACCGCATTTCTCAGCGGCCTTTTCGACCACTTTTTGAGCTTGACGCTTGGTTCCCACAAACAGAATATCACCCTTATTGGAAGCGACTATATCAGCCAGAAGCTTCTTGGCTACAAGCATACCCTCAAGGGTCTTCTTGATGTCAATAATGTGAATTTTGCCGCGCTTAGCGAAAATATAGGGCGCCATCTTGGGGTTCCAACGGCTCACACCGTGACCGAAATGAGCGCCAGCGTTAATTAGTTCTCGAGCGAGCTTTTTTGCCACAAACATTCTCCAAAAAGTTAATAAAAATTTACAAAAATTTAACGATTTTTACTGAAAAATCAACGTAGCTGCCTGCAACTCGCAAACAGCCGAAACGAGGAAAGTAACGAAATTTCCCAAATATGTCAAGAATTTTTGCTAAATTATTGCAATTCAGGTAATTCCAAGCATCAAACATTTGACAATTGTTGCTGCCGATGTTTATATAAAAGAAAAATCTTTTTATAGGGGGTACCAAAATGGCCAAAGCTAAAATGCCTCATCCCGGACACGACAAGCACCTTTGCTACCTGAACAATCTTGGTTTTCAGGTCACAAATCCAAAGGAATACAAAGAACTTGTCAGCGATGGAAAATTTATGTGCAGGATTTGCGGACGAGTCGCTACTTCCGGGAAAAACTTGTGCAAGCCGGTGAAACTGTAATTAACCGCAGAAATAGCCCTAACTCAAGATTTGGGAGTTATTTGGAAGAATCTTTTTTCTTCTTTTCCTTTTTAACCTTGGAGGCCTTTTCTTTCTTAACCTTTGCGGGTTTTTCCTTTTTCGGTTTGGCAGTTTTTGTGCCGCCGCTGGAATACATCATAGCCGGAACAGCTGCTATCAGCACCGCTGCCACGAATGCTCCACCTATAACATACCAAATATAGCTTTTTATCGGCGCGAGCAGCGAAGGCATAATCTCGAATTTTGCCGCGATGATCACAATACATGCATAAATGAGTGCGACCAGCGGCAAGAACAGTGATATCCCAAACGCATTGCTGACTGTATCCGCTTCAGGTTCGAGAGCATACACCGCCGCCATGGGCGTACCCTGCATTGCTCCATGCCCTGTTTCGGCAAGTATATCGGTTTCCGGCGGCAGGCCAAGTGCCGCTGTACCGCTGCCCAGCCCGGCTTCGGCGCCTTCGCCTTCAGGGGTATAAATTTCGTCGAGAATGCCGCCAAGAGAGGTATCGTCCGCCTGCAGCGATAGATCCAGCAGCCCTGAACCGCTTCCAAAACTATCGAGGCTGACATCGCTTTCGATTTCTTCGAGGGATGCTTCATCGCCAGTGCCGGTTCCCGTCCTTGTGCCAATGCCTAAATCTTCGGCAAACATATCGCCCCCCGTTTTGAGTGCATCCACATCAGCCTGGGTTTCGGCCATAGTGTCGTCGGCGAGTTTGAATTCTGTCTCGGTCGCTCCGAGGATGTCCATACCTTCTGTCGAAGCGGTTGTTTCGCCAGCCAATTCCACTCCTTCACTTTCTTCTTTGAGCAGTTCACCGCCCAAAGCCGATTCATCAATAGCGGGAATTTCCGAAGAGGTTTCGGCCAGCGCAATCCAGTCGTCAGGTTCTACTTCGGTAGGTTCGGCTTTTTCAGTGTCAGCCAAGTCAATTTCCCCCGATAGGGCATCAACTTCATCGACCTTGAAAAGCACGTTAGGCCCGTCCTGAAATTCGCGAAGTTTGCCCTCACGTACCAATTTTTCAATATCTTCGGTCGTTTTGCCGAGCTTTTCGACAACTTCTTCAAGTGAATAGAACATACCTGCCATTTTAACTAAACTCCGTATAATTGCATTTTCTTAATATACCCAAAATAGCCAGATTAACTATTTTAAATTATAGCCTTATTACTCCATTTATGCAACTGTAAATCTCGCCACCTCCATCATTTGGGTGAAAAATCCACATATAAAAGCTGTTTTTCCGGTTTTCTCTGGTTGCAATACCTCAAAATTATAGTTACAATATCGTTTTATTTTTGTTCGGGGTGTAGCTCAGCTTGGCTAGAGCGCCTGGTTTGGGACCAGGAAGTCGTAGGTTCGAATCCTATCACCCCGATTCATATAGTAACTCCTGCTAAAATAACTGCGCTTTCGATGTATTTTGCTCAGCAGATTGTTTTTCAGTTTTAGTATCATTCTCTGCGATCTCTGTACTACAATCCATCAACTTCTTGTTTTTTCTGCACGTTTTTCACAAGCCATTTTTATAAACAACTCTGAAACAATAATGTATACCGATTTATTTGGCGATGAACTTTTCACTGTCGTATAGTGACGCCATCCACCCACTACCCATTCCTTGTCTTAGTTCGTGGTTGCGGGTTTAAGCGATATATTTTTAATAGTGACAAAATCGTAGGGTGCTTGCTGGAATTGGTACTCCTTGATCTGCTTGGTTTGGATGTTTTTGAAGGTATAGCTTTGCTGATGCATACCATTAACCATCAGAGAAGTTTGAAGTCCGCCATCTATCTGGCTGCCATCATTAGCTATCGCAGCAAGCCTGTATGCTTTTTTATATCCCAATTCATCTGTTACCGTCATAAGCACGTCATCGGCGACATTATTAGCCTGCGAGAAAATTATTTTTTTGCCGTCTGATTTTCCAAAATTTGTTCCTTTGCCGCTGTGGGAGGCAATTGTCGTCCAGTTATCCGTAACGACAGCCAAAGTAATATCGGTCTTATTCTTTCCAGCCTTTATATGCGCCCTGTGGCCGAAGAAAAGTCCTTTGGGGTTTTCCACTTTGAAACCGCTGCCCTGCTGCGAATACTTGACATTGTAGACTTTCACTTTGGAAGGATTCATTGAAGTTCTGAAAACAAACTGATAGCCCGGCTCTTTGTATTGATAGCCGCTTATATCAGAAACCTTTATTTTAAACGGCAGCGGCTTGCCGTCCGGCTGCCACCACTGTTTATCGGTGCTTGGATAATCGCAAACAGCGATAAGTTCAATTGATTCGCCATTGGGCAGGGCAGCGGTGAATCGTTTATCGGCGGGCAATTGTTCTATGTTTGACGGTTTTGTCGCATCGATAGTTTGGATCCTTAGATCGCCATAGACTGCCCTGCATTTATCATCCGATTTTTTCCAGTAAATAAGGATTTGGTTAGGTTCGTTGGCTGTGACGGTATCGCCATAATAGACAGGGTTTTTATTCTCATTGACAAGTTTTGTGTAATAGGCTGACATAAAAAAAGTATCAAGGACTTTGTCTTTGAGTTTTTTCTTTTCCGAATTTGACATATTCCCGTAATCTATGCGCCCTTGTTCTTCTGCGGCGACAAATTCGTTTTTCAGTTCCGGTATAATAGAGTTTGAATCGAGAGTTGCCGGATACTTTCCCCCCGATATTTCGGAATAAAACCTCAGGCCTTTTAACAGGTCGTCTTCGCCCAAAGTCAGCATTCTGCCCACAGCACCGATTTTTGCGGGTATCTGAAAAATTTCTTCAAGAACGCCATTATTCTTCTGATCGCTGATAGCTGAAATCTGACTGCTGCTCTCTGTGGCTGTATTATTTTCAACCATTTTATAGCGAATTTTTACACCATCTTGCTCATGAGTGAATCCGATTATCTGAAGAACGCCGATTCCTCCCTCTCTGGTCTTAAAAGCGAAAGTTGCCGGCTGTTTCTGGTTACGTCCGAGGGCTTCGCCTTTAAGATGGCCCAAGTTGACTTCTGCTAAAAGTTTTTCGGGCGTGATGATGTCCCATTGGTCCGGCATAATCTCTAAAAATACACATCCCAAACCCCATAAGTGAGGGCCTGTTGTCAGCTTTTCTGCTATTGCATCAACTCCATTATCAATAGCCCATTTTGAACCTGTATCATCCTTGGCATTTAGTGATGGCGGCGGAGAAATTAATTGTCCGCTTTCAAAATCAAGAAAGAATGTTCCCACCCTTGTTCCATCTACAGGAATTGTTACTTCTTTTACAGGTCCAAATACCAATTTGTTATTTTTTTCTGTACCCTCCGTGGCTTTATCTATGTCTAAATCCATTTTCTTAATAGGTTCATCCTGCAAATGCCAGTCAATGCCATGAACAGGAACCCAACGCTCTTTATTTCCTTTGAAGCTGTAATAAAAAGGTAAATCGCCTTCGAGTATTCCGCCGTCTTTTAGTGTCACCTTATAATGTATGGAAAGATTATCAGTTGACCTCATAATTTCTTCATTACTCTTAAAAACTTCGCCTAATTCAACTTTGGTTATAGGATTGTCCTTGAATGTTTCACACATCCATCGGCGATGTTCTTTCCAGTACGAACGCACAGTATATTCGATGCCAAAAGTACCCCATTGCTGCGATCGAAGTATCTTTTCATAATCGGCGTTTTGAATTTTATAGAAAAGTTGTTCGGCAACTTTTATGATTATGTCCGGATTTTCAAGAGCCTCTTGCACCTTTTTTACACGGATTAAGTTTTCAGCCTCGGTTTCGCTATAGTCACTGGATTGCGAAAATTTAGCCCTGGCCTCTTCAATGGTATCATAACGGTCTTCACCAGTGTTAAGCCATTTGCCGTCTTCAAAGTTCAGATGGCGATAATCGATAGGTTTTCGAATCGGCTTGGCTGTAAGTTCCTGCGGCAGTTCCGCTAAAACAACAGCTTCATCATCTTTAATCATAATTTCCAGTATGCGGGCATTTAAAACAACTTTGGCCCATTCAGCGTCAACTTTCTTTTCCCGTACCTGCTGCTGTTTTGACAATATGCCGGCAAGATTTTTTACGCTGACTCGTTTCCAGCCGTCATAATCGTCAGCAGCCATAACCCTGTTAATAGCCGCATAAGCACTTTCGGGCGTGGAAAAATCTTCGCTCTCCGGAAAATCAGATACTTTGCGATTGACCTCATAGACAGTGACCTTATCCTTTATATCCTCTGTGTTCTCTGTGGCTACATTTTTCTGATTTCTGACTTCTGACTTCTGACCGCTATCCTTCCCTTTCGCCATCGGCAGTAATACAGCCGCGGCGAGGATGATTGTTACAAGTCCTGCGAAGCCGAGTTTGGCATTTTTGGGGAATGGTCTACTCAGAATATGTTTTATTCGGCTGGCGAGGGCTTTTTTTGATTCGACTACGCCGACAAGCCGCAGGCTGAAATGCGGCTTGGAGAAGGCTATTTCTGCTATGTCGATAAGTGTTGTGCTGTAGTTTTTGGCCTCGTCACCGAGTTTGGCCAGCACCATCTCGTCAACAGCCTTTTCACGGATGCCGCGAATAACGGAATTGCCCAGCCACAGCAGGGGGTTATAGAAGTACGCGATTTGCAGAACGGTCTGGAGAAAATTTACCCAGAGGTCGCCGCGTTTTATGTGGGCAAGTTCGTGGACCAGTACGGCTCGCAGTTTTTCGCGCGAGAGGTTTTCGAGCAGGGCGGCTGGCATTAGGATAACGGGGTTTAACAGGCCGCAGGCTGCCGGGCTTAGCATGTTCTTTGACAGGCGAAGCTCGATATTTCGCTTTATGCCGACCTGCTGGCGGCACTGGTTCAGCGTGTCTTGTAAACGCTCGCTGGCAGGTTCGGTTTGGGCTATCAGACTTTTAACGAACAGAAATCTTTGCACAAGCAGTACAGAAAGAATCACCACCCCGACCAGCCAGCCGAGAAACACAACCGCCTGCCAGCTTAATTGCGCAGGCGGCGGCATAATCGCTTTTACTTCACTCTTTACAGGGATAATTGCTGCCTCTGTATTCGGCTGCGAATAAGAATCATCGCGAAGCGGTTCCGCATTTTTTATATTTGATTTTTGATATTTAATTTTCTGAGGTGCCGCAGGCGCAATCGTTTGCATTTTTTCTAACGCTTGCGTTTTTCCAACGACCAGCCGGTCGCCTGCAAGCTGGCCGATTCCTGTCGGCAGGCACAGCGCAGGCGGCAGAACCAGCTTCACCAACAGCAGCATCCAGATACAGTACCGAAATACCGCTCGCACACGCCTTTTTATAAGAAAATCGATTAAAAACAAAACGACAATCAGTACGCAGGACTGTATCAGCATAGAAGCCGAAAAATCGGTGAACGACCTGCCCGTGGTGTTCAAAAAATTTATTGCGCTGTTCATAATTTGCTCCCTTTTTATTTTTAATATTTTAACCGCTAATGCGCGCCAATAAACGCCAATTTAATTTTATTTTTTTGTTCATTAGTTTAATTCGTGGCCATATTTACTTCTGCGTAATCAGCGAAATCTGCGTTTCAACCGGCTGTTTTCTTATCTCTTATTTCTAATTTCTTATTTCTCAATTTATGTCCCTTCATGTCATTTCGACCGAAGGGAGAAATCTTGTTCTTTGTCATTCCCGCGCAGGTGGAAATCCAGTTTTTATAACCTGCGTAAATCCGTGGTTCGTTTTTTTGTGCCTTTTTGCGGCCATAAAATTTTCTCTGAATTCTCTGTGAACTCTGTGGCTATTTTTTTATTCGCGTTATTAGCATTCATTTGCGGTTACTCTCCGCTTTGTTCACCAGCAGCCGCAACTGTTCAAGTTCATCTTTGCTCAATCTTTCCTCTTCGATAAGGAACTGCATCATCGGCGTAAGCGCGCCGTCGAAGGCTCGTTTCAGTGTCCTTGCGATTTCACTTTTTCGAGCTTGGTCTTTAGTTATAGATGCGCTGTAAAGATAAATGTTACGGATTTTTTTCGTTTTCAGCAGACCCTTTTTGACCATCCTGTCCATCATTGTCTTGACGGTTGTGTATGCCCAGCCCTTTTCATTTTGCAATGCCTCCTGCACCGTCCCAGCCGCAACCGGCTCCAGCTCCCACACAGCCTGCAAGATGGCCCATTCGCTTTCAAAAAGTTCGAGATTTTTCTGCTTCATATCATGCTCCTTATGTCTATAGTTGTAATAGATACTCTACTTGAGTAGATATTGCAAGCAAAAAAATAATTTTTCCCAAAAAATTTTTCGCTCTTCACTCTCCGCAACCTCGCGATTAATCTGGCTGCTCCAGCCACGAACGACCAACAACGAACTACGAACAGTTTTGCACGGTAAAAAACGAAGAAAAACGAAATAAAACGGCTGGGAACGGATAAAAACGAAGCGGAAAAAGGTAGAAAAATACCTGTAAATAATTGCGAATAAAAGAATTATGCGAAAAGAAGGCGGTTTTGCCGTTTTACTTCTCGTTTAGCCGCCAGTTATATGTAATTCTCTTTACCTGGTAGTTTTCAAGTTCGAGAAATTGCACCGATTCCGGAGGAATATAGTTCGAAATAAAGTTGAGCACGGCTCGGTCGACAGGCGTGTGATCCTTGAATTTTCGGTCAATAGAGTACTTTTTGACAAATTCCTGGCCATACCACGTTGGGTCGAATAGAGCCGATGTATAAACTACTTTACCGACCTCATCGATTCTGAAACCCTGTTCTGACGCGAGGAATTTTCTGACCTGGTCATCAAGCTGCGCATCCAGCGTATCACCCCTGTACGGCTCATTCCTCAGCGGCGGCCCGGCTATGCTGGCTTGCGTTAAAGCAAGGAAGATACTGGGGTTATCGAATTGTTTGCGAAGTATATCGCGGTTGATGGCTTCCAGTGTAAACTCTTCATCCA
>JAQURJ010000024.1 GCA_028715705.1 Phycisphaerae bacterium
TTTGTATTCTATCTTGGGATCCTTTTCGGCGAAAGACCGCGTCCAGATGCTGCTCTTCAAATGATCCATCGCGTACAGATGTTCCTTCCACGTGCTGTCATAGACCTGCAAAAGAACGTATCGTTCGAGGTCGCTAAGTTCAGCCCGCAGGAATTCTTTTGCCGCTTCGGTAAGCGGCGGCTTGGGGTCGTCGCGCAGGTCGTCGGCTGTGAGCGCCGAACCGAAGCGGTCGTTTGCCCACTGAGCGAGCTGGTCGGATGTACAGCGGGCAATCTGCGATTCGATACTCTTTTCAAGCTGGCCATCGTTATATTTCTCGCTCGTTTCGATGAGCATCTTGTGCAGCTTTTGCGGCGAGAGGTCCTTTATTTCGTCGGCGGAAAGATTGGCCTCGAATTTTTTGTTCGCCCATTGCGCCAGATTCTCGAATCCGTAAACATTCGTCCCCTCCGGGCCAAACGCCATATTCATCGCAAACTCGACGGGGTATTCAATTTCACGGCGGCGATATTTTTCTTCGATAAACTCCTTAACGAACGTTTTTACTTCGTCGCGGTTTTTATCTTTTATTTTTTCAATATCGAGCTTTACATCGAACTTCGCACGCAGCCATTCCGCGAATGTTTTTTCAGCGAAATTATTTACGAAAAAATCACCGAGTGTCGGCATATCTTTTTTGTCGATCTGCTCAGCGGCTGCTTCGGCCAGTTCGTTCTCTATTTCCTCCGGCGAAAGGTGCTTTATCTTTGACACTGGCAGGCTGACGGAGAACGCCGACATTGCCCACTTGCGAAGACCCTCGATATCCCACGTTGCGGAGTCGGAATAATCTTCGAGATATTCGCCCAGCGAGAGCGATACGTTGTTCACCGCGGCATCTTTGGCCTTTTCTTTTATGAGGCTCTCTATTTCGGCAGGGTCGGAGTCGGTGACATCGGATATTTTCAGGTCAACGCCAAAGTTGGTTCGTGCCCATTCAATGACGCATCGCTGGGGATATTTTTCAGTGAGTATATTGTCGATGCTCTTGGTCAGAGCCGAATCGATCATTTCCTTGATAATTGTTTTTAGCCCTTTTCCCGACAGGATATGCCTGCGGCGGGAGTAGAAAATTCGCCGCTGATAGTCCATGACCTCGTCGTATTCGAGCAGACTCTTGCGGATGTCGAAGTTTCGCTCTTCGACTTTTTTCTGCGCCCGTTCGATACCTTTGCTTATCTGGCGATGATAGATGGGTTCGCCTTCCTGCCAGCCGACCCATTTCAAGGCCTTGACCATAAATTCAGGCGCGAATATTTTCAACAGGTCGTCGTCGAAACACAGAAAGAACTGACTCGAGCCCTTGTCCCCCTGCCTGCCCGCACGTCCCCGAAGCTGATTGTCGATGCGGCGTGCTTCGTGACGTTCGGTGCCGAGTATGTGCAATCCGCCAAGCTCGGCTACTCCTTCGCCAAGTTTGATATCCGTTCCGCGTCCGGCCATATTGGTGGCGATGGTGACATTACCGCGGGTTTTGCCTGTTCGCGTGGCGTGCTGGTGACCTGCTTTGGCGACGATAGCCGCTTCGCGTTCATGCTGTTTGGCGTTGAGGACCTCGTGTTCAACGCCGAATTTTTTCGTAAGCGCCTTAGATATCGCTTCGCTTTTTTCGATACTGACCGTTCCGACCAGAACAGGGCGTCCCTGACCGCTGACCTGCTCGATGTCTGCGACGATGGCATTGAATTTTTCCGGCAGCGATTTATAGATCGCGTCATCTTCGTCTTCACGGGCACAGGGACGGTTTGTCGGAATGACGACAACGTCGAGGCCATATATCTTCATAAATTCGTCGGCCTCTGTGATAGCGGTTCCGGTCATTCCGGCTATCTGACCGTAAAGCTTGAAAAAGTTTTGCAGCGTAATCGTGGCGAGTGTCTGCGATTCTTCCTTGACGGTGACATTTTCCTTAGCTTCGACTGCCTGATGAAGGCCATCGGACCACTGCCGCCCGTGCATCAACCGGCCAGTGAAATCATCAACGATAATGACCTTGTTCTCCATCACTACGTAATCTTTTTCACGCTCGAATGTGATATGAGCTCGCAGGCTCTGTTCGAGCAGGTGCGGCCATTCTATATTCGAGCCGGTAAAAAACGAACCGACCCCTGCAATTTCCTGGGCGGCGCCGAGTCCTTCGTGTGTAAGGTGAACGCTTTTTTTGTCGTATTCAACTTCATAGAACTGAACAGCGGACTCAATCTGAGTATCGGCTTCGAATTTTTTGTTTTGATTTTCCTCTATTGCTTTCTGCGCCCGCTCGATTCGTTTGGCATCTTTTTCTTTTTTGGCCTCGGATAGTTCCCCCTGGGCGCTGGCAATGTCACGCTCAGCGGTGTCACTCTGCCGCTTGATGCGGTCGTAACCGGATTGCTTGCTCATAAGCTGGCGAGCGACAGCATCGGCTTTTTTGTAGCGGGTGACATCATCAAAGGCAGGGCCTGAGATTATCAGCGGCGTTCTGGCCTCATCGACCAGGATCGAGTCAACCTCGTCGATTATGGCATATTCGAGCGGCCCTTGCGCCATCTGCTCTATCGTCATTTTCATATTGTCACGCAGATAGTCGAATCCGAATTCGTTATTCGTGCCGTAGGTAATGTCACACTCATATTGAGCCCTGCGATCAGGCCCGGATGGATTCTGGTCGGACTGGATCGCTCCAACCGTCATGTCCAGCGCGTTATAGACCGGACTCATCCATTCTGCGTCACGGCTGGCGAGATAATCGTTTACTGTTACTATGTGGATCTTCCTGCCGCTCAGATGCACAAGGTACGCAGCCAGCGTGGCAACAAGTGTTTTCCCTTCGCCGGTTGCCATTTCGGCAATCTTACCCTCAAACAAAACCCTTCCGCCGATAAGCTGGACATCGAAGTGCCGCATCTGAATGTTGCGCCAAGCCACCTCGCGAACCACCGCGAACGCTTCTGGCAGTATCTCGGCAGGCGAATGTCCCTCACTCAATCGCCGCTTGAACTCGGCGGTTTTGGCCTTCAGTTCTTCATCATTTAGCTGCTTTATCCGGTCTTCAAATTCACCGGCTGCGAAAGCCGTCTGATAATAAGCTTTTATCAAACGCTCATTTCGCGAACCGAATAATTTGACCAGCAGTTTGTTAAAGTTCATTTCTATCCAATAGTCAGTATCCAGTATTCAATAGTCGGTAGTAATGTTCGCGGCAAGTTCTATATGCCTATCGCCTACCGGCTATTGACTAATTCTTTATACTCTCGTTAAATATTCGCCGGTGCGGGTGTCAACCCTTATCATTTCGCCGAGCTTAACGAATGCCGGCACCTGCACAACCGCTCCGGTTTCCAGGGTAGCCGCCTTGGTCTGAGACTGCGCGGTTGCGCCCTTTATTTCCGGCGGGCAGTCGGTAACTTCCAGGTCAACGGTGTTCGGCAGTGTGACCACGACCGGCTTGCCTTCGTACATACTGACCTGAAGCTGGGTGTTGGGCTTCAGGTATTTTGTGCCGTCGCCGAACGCGTCGTCGTCGAGGGTTATCTGCTCGTAGTTGGTCGTATCCATCAGGACGTGCTCATTAGGTGATGAATACAGGTATTCATAATTACGTTTATCAAGATAGGCATCCTCGATGGTCTCATCCGAACGAAGCCGTGCGTTCTGAATCGAACCGTCGGCGACGCTCTTGAGCTTGGTCTGAAAGACCGCCCCGCCTTTGCCGATTTTGACGTGCTGATAGTCGACTATAATATACAGCTTCCCGTCCATTTTGACGGTCTGGCCTTTTTTCATTTCTGAAGCCTTCATGCGATACTCCTATTTTCTTTAACGGTTTATTATTAAAACAGTTGCAAAGTATCACAAAAGTTACTTTAAAAGTCAAGGATTGTTCAAAACAGCATTTCAGGGGAAATAACGATTGCATTCCAGCGACTTTTAGGTTGCGGAAGATGCGGTTTTTCAGAGACTCATTACTTTTGAGCCACTTTTAGCGGGGTTTTGGGGATACCGCCGGTAAGGCCGTCGTTCCAGCCCCTCGCTTTGACCCGTTTTCTTATATATTCGACTACCGTAGGAATGTCTTTATCCGGCTCGAGGCGTTTTTTCTTCTCGCCGTTGCGATAAACTATATTCAATATCTGGGCTTTTTCCCACTCTTTCGGCTCGACCTCGAAAGTCATATTGAATCCATATCTGAAGAACTTATCCAGTATCGGAATCGGATAGGATATCGGATCATCGTCATCGCAGATACCGGGTACGATCAACGGCGTTATTAAACCGTCGTCTATCCCTATATCAAAGTTGCGCTGCTTCATCTCCACGAACAGGTTGCCGGTGAACCATTTTCCGCGCATATTCTCTGCGGCTTGCCACGCGGTTTTACTGCTCTGTATGCCGAGATATTCAAGTTCCCTGTGCAGCGCAATGGTCATAGCCGAGTCGAAACTGTGCCCTTCGTCTTCGATGGCTTTTGCCGCTACTATCGTACCCAGCAGATTTGAATACAGATCCTCCCAGCTGAACGCCGACGGCTGCTCAGGGATAAATGCCATCGTCTTAAACCCGAACCACGTCAGTATTTCATGCCAGACCGACATTGTGAACGCGAAATGCTGGCTCAGCTCGAGGGCGACATCGTGGGCTATTTGCTCCTTATACTTTCGGTCAAGCAGATTCCATCCAGGCGGATATTCGAGCCGGACATAATAGGTCGACGGCTCGACGTTGAGTTTGAAGTTCAATTCCTTGTCGTTTCTTAGCAGGTGTTTGCGGGTCTGGGTGTAGAGATATTTGGTGTAATCGGCAGAGATTCGAAGGTGCGTAACATCTATATGGCCGCCGCGGCAGGTGTATGCGATACCGTTGCCCTCAAAGAGGGCGTTGCCGTAATTGTGCCTTCCCAGCCCCTTTTCTCCGATAAACCTTGTGCCCGGTGTCGATGTGGCATAGCAGCCCAGCCTTGCGCGAGGCGAACCGGTGACGGTGCAGCCCGATATTGCCAACATCGCCGCAGCTAGCGCAAACGCCAAGACCATTAACATCGGTTTTTTTACTTTCCTATCCATTTCCCGGTTCCATGAAGAAGATAACTGGTGAACCCCATGATTGTGCATAAATCTTCCATAAAGTCAATTGAATATATACCGTTATCGCAGTTTGGTCTATGCGGCTTATCCTCGATTTATGTGCTTAATTGGCGTGAAATGGGCTGCAATCTTTTTGGCAAGTTGGCGAAAGCAAAAAAAAATTTATGCCTAACTGCTTTCTATTGAGATAGTTAAGGAAGAAGAAGGAAATTTTCCTAAAAAAGAACTTGATGTTTTTTTCCGAAAGATTAAAATTTATAAAAGTTAGATGTTTATCTAACAAAAGAGATTATATTGGTCAGCTTTACTGAAGCGGAGGACAGTATGAAACACATCAGTTATATCCCCGAATCGACTGTCGGCGGCAGGAGCGGCTGTCGAAAAGCAGCCGAAGCGATTGAAGCTTGGGTCGATCAACTCGATCCGAAAGAGGGGGCCATGATGAAACTGTACCTGCGGGGCGGCGGCTTTACCGAGATTGGCCAGCTTTGCGGCACGCGCCCGGAGAACGTTGCACGCCGGGTACAAAAAGTTATAACCCGTGTAGCTGCCGCGAAATTCTGCCAACAAAACCGCACGTCATTCAGCCGTTCGGAGTTGGCTATCACCAAATATTACTTTTTGCGGGGGATGACCATAAGACAAATATCTGCAATAAAGCATCAGCCGTATAAGACGGTAAATAAGATAGTGTTGGGGGTGAAAGAGAAAATGGAATTGTTAAGAAAATGATAATTGATTATTGGTGACTTGTCATTCCCGCGAAGCTTGTACCGAGCTTGTCGAGGTAGCGGGAATCCAGTTTTGTTTTAGTCATTGGGTTTTTGGTAATTTGAATTTGTTTGGTATTTAGATATTAGGATTTAGAATTTTGAGTAAATTGCGGAGGTGTATTATGAATATAGTTGCAGAACGATTTTGCGTAAAAAAGTCTTTCGGATGGGAAAACCAATTGAGCGAAAAGGGGCGGATGGTGACGCGAATGTTCGGAGTAGATGAAAAAAGGCTGCAAACCAATTGCATAACGCATGCTCTCGATATCAATGTAAAGGCGGGCGACATTGTTTATGTCACCGGGCCGAGCGGTTCGGGCAAAAGCGTGTTATTGAACGAACTTAAGCAAAAAATAGAGCCGGATGAGCGGATGGATCTGGCGGATGTCGAAATAGCCCGCGACAGAAGCGTCGTGGATTGTTTCGGCTGTGAACTTGTTACGACGCTGGGGATTTTGAACCGTGCGGGATTGAATGATATCTACAGCTACCTGTCAAGCCCAGCCGAACTTAGTGAAGGGCAGAAGTGGCGGTATCGGCTTGCAAAGGCAATTGAATCGAAACGAAAGTTTATATTCGCCGATGAATGGTGTGCTGGACTTGATAATGTCACCGCAGCTGTTATAAGCTATAACATCCGCCGTGAGAGCAAAAAAGGTGACAAGATTTTTTTCCTTGCCGGATGCTCGACGTATTTTCTGGCCGACTTGCTGCCGGATGTTTTAGTTACCCGTGACTTGACCGGAGGAAGCCAAGTAATTTACAGGGACAGGAATAGAAAATAATGTCATTGCGAGGAGTTCTCCCTGAGCTTGTCGAAGGGTGAAACGACAAAGCAATCCGGCGCAGCCGTTCCGAACGAATGTGAGGAATCTGAGGATTGCTTCGCTACGCTCGCAATGACAAAACGCAGCGGAATAAAAAACAAAAAAATGCGGAGGGTGTGGACATGCAAACATGCAGTGTTGAAAAGTATTTGCAAATCGAGAAGGGAAATTTATCGGATTACCAAAAGCTGGCTCGGTTTCATTACCGCGACAAGGTGACAGGTCCTTACGCTGCGATATGGGTTATGCGAAACGATAGTATGTGGGTCAATACCGTAGGCGTTATCGTATATACCATGCCGGTTATAAATTGCGGGCTGCGGAATAAGGCACTTGTGGAAACATTAGGGCATTTATCACCTGCCCAGCGGCTTGCATTCGTCAACAAAAATATTCGCTGCATAAGCCGGGTCATAATCGAGCCGCGATTTCGAGGTCTGGGGCTGGCTGCCAAACTTGTTCGGGAAACGATGGATAAAATGGATGTCCCTATTATCGAAGCAATGGCTGTGCTGGGGCATATAAATCCCTTCTTTGAAAGGGCTGGAATGCAGCGTGTCGATGGAGACGAACCGCCGCTGAGCGTTAAAATAAAGGATGCGTTAAAGAGAATTGGCATAGATAAAACGGAACTTGCCGACGCCCAGCAGATTCAAAAAATAATCGAAGCCTCGAGCGATATTGACCGGTGTTTGATCGAAAAAATGATGCACAAATTTGTCGGCCCTTACGGTCGGCGCAGGTTTTTAACCGGCATTGAACAGCTGGAATTTGTATTGAGTCGGCTGGCGTACAGACCGGTGTATTACATTAGGGCATAGGAATAGGAATAGTAACCAGCAAATAAATCGTTGATTGTTTGCGGCATAGCGGATAAAGTTAATTTGTTCCTTTGAGCTAAGAACTAAAAACTCTAAACTCAATGGGGGTTTATATGAGAAAACGAAAAACAATACGGTTTTTGGGCGGTCTGGCGACTGTGGCGTTAATTGTCATTGCTGGTATTGCCGCGCTCAAACTGTTAATAATACCGAACATCATCAAAAAGACGCTGCATTCAAAATTTGCGGAAGTCTGGAATGGCGAAATATCCATTGGCGAGGTGCGGTTCAATTTTTTAGGGCCGGTTTTTGTGGCTGGTATTGAATTGCGGGACTCGCAGCAGCGCCTCTGGTGCCGTGCCGATATAATCGAGGCCGAATACCGTGGGCTTAAAGAATTTGATCCAGCGGTAACCGCAATTGCGATAGATAGATTATCCGTTCATTTGTTCGTTGATGGCGGAAACTTGTTTAGTCCGCCCAAAGACAACAGGCAGGAAAATAAAGTAAAATCGCAAAATCTTACATCTCTATCCATCCGCAATATTTTTGTATCGCTTAATGAAGATGAAAGTGAGCTTGTCAGTATCGGCAATCTATCCCTAAAGGCTCAGCCGGCGGGCGATGTATATAATATAGAGCTTTTTCAGCCCGGTGCCGAGTCGGCCCAGCCTATGCAAATCTGCGGAACGATAAATCCTGATACCGGACAAGTCGATCTGAAGATGTCGGCGGATAAATTCGTGCGGAATGAAAAGCTTGATATTATCCGGCGAATAGTTGATAAAAATTTTGACTTTGTAGGACAGGGACATGTCACAGGGGATTTAACTGTTTCAGGGAATCTGAAAGACAGATACAGCTTGTGGCCGCAGGGGTCGGTGCGATTTAACGATTGGATGGTGACAGCAGGCCAGCGGCTTGCGGTCGATAAACTAAACGCAATGGTGACGGTCGCCCCTTTGTGGATAGACGTAAACGGCCTGAGCGGAGAATTTTTCAAAGGGCAGCTTGCCGCCAACGCCTCCGCGAAATTTAATCGTGACGCTCTCGCCGATATCAAAGGGCAGATCAAACTTATAAACGGCAGTTTGAGCGATATTGACGACCTGCTCGGCAAAAAAAGATTCAAGGCGGGACAGATTTCGGCGAGGTTCGATTTCGCTATGAATGGACTCGATGCGAATAATGTCACCGGAAAGGGCAAGATTGTACTTGATAACGCCGATATTCAGGCGATTGGGATAGTCTCGGAGATATTTAAGCAGGTTGGCCTGAGAGCTGTCAGCCCGACAAGTTTTTCCGATTTTAGGGCAAGATTTGATTTTTCAGGTCCGCTGGTGACTATCGACAGGGCAAGGATAGCTAACCAACTGACGGCTGTGGAAGTGGAAAAAGGGGGGAAAGTGAATCTGAAGACAAAAAACATTGATATGTATATTGTTGGAATTCCGTTGAAAAAAGCCGAATCGATATTGAAAAATATACCGGTTGTTAATCTGTTTATGTCACTGAAGGATACGTTGGTGCGGCTCAGGGTGAAGGGAAAATGGGACGATTCGCCGGAGAAGCTGATGAGTAAACAGCCGGTGCAGGATATCGCCGAAGGAACGCTGGATTTCTTCAAGGAAGCCGGTACAAAGGGAATAAATTTCGGCGAGAATGTCGTAGAAGAATTGAAAAAACTGTTTTAATTGTATCGCGGCGGTTACGTGATACGCAGAATGCGGAAAGGAGAGAGGGGAAATGGAAAATTCACAACTCAATGCGCGGCAGAGGCGGATAATTAAGGCGCTGCTTGAAGGCAAACTCGATGAAGATGCGATCTTGAAAAGGTGCGAGGTAAGCCGTGCCACTTATGACTTATGGTTTGACAATGAATTGTTTCGTGCCGAACTGGGTAAGCGCCTTGCGGCTATTCGACGCCGCAACGAGGCGCGTCTTGAAGTTTTTATGGCGACCGCGGCAGCGAAACTTGTTCAATTGACCGAATCGAAAAATCAGGAAACAGCCAGAAAGGCCTGTCTCGATATAATCAAAATGAACACGGCGAGCAAACAGAAATGTACGGATAAAAACGATAAAAAACGGCAGGAAACGCATTCATTAGACCCGGAAACGGCGAAAAAACTGAGCAAATTCCTCATCGAAGAGAAGGAAAAGGGCAATTTCGGCGGACAATATGAGAAAGTGGCCTGCACTGTGCCCCTGACGCGGAAGCTGTTGCACCAAATGTCACCATCACGCCGTTAGACGTTAAGTTCGGCTTTGTGCTTTATTTTGCGTCCATAGCGTCTCTGGATGGGTTTTACAACATCAGTAATAAATTCATCGACCTGCTGGGGCGATCTGCCGATATAGCTTTTTGGATTGAGAACCAAATTGAAGTTCACTTTCGCAAATGCCTCGTCTTTTCCGAGGCGTTCAAGCAGATCGTTTGGTTTGCCGAATTTTTTGACCTGTTCGGCTGCGGCTTGTGAATGAATGCGGATTTTTTCATGGAGTTTTTGCCTGTCGCCGCCGGCTTTTACCGCGGCCATCAGAATATTTTCCGTGGCCATGAAGGGCAGCTCCGCTTCTATGCGAGACGTGATAACTTTTGGATAAACCACAAGCCCGTCGAGTACATTGATGAGAATTTCGGCTATGCCGTCAGCGGCGAGGAACGCTTCTGGGATGACAATACGGCGGTTGGCCGAGTCGTCAAGGGTGCGCTCGAACCATTGCTCGCTTGCTGTCATAATCGGACTTGAGGCAAGTGACATCACAAACCGCGACAATGCGGTGACACGCTCGGCTTTCATCGGGTTTCGTTTGTAGGCCATAGCCGACGAGCCGATCTGGTTTTTGGCGAAAGGCTCTTCGATCTCTTTTAGATTCGCTAGAAGCCGCAGGTCGTTACACATCTTATGAGCCGATTGGGCGAAAGAAACCAAGGCGTTAACAACGAGAATATCGAACTTTCGAGTGTAGGTCTGGCCGGTAACAGGGCAGATTTTTTTGAAGCCGAAGGCCGCGGCTACGGCCTTGTCGAGTTTTTTTACTTTGACGTGATTGCCACTGAACAGCTCCAAAAATGAAGCCTGCGTTCCTGTTGTCCCTTTGACTCCACGGAAAGGAAGGTCTTCGATCATGCGTTCAAGCTGCTGCAAATCAATAGTGAAATCATAACACCATAGTGTTGCCCGTTTGCCGACGGTCGTAAGCTGCGCCGGCTGAAAGTGCGTAAAGCCAAGTGTCGGCATTGTGCGATATTTTTTCGCAAACTTCGCCAGCAGGTCGATCACCGAAGCTATCTTGGGCGCCAATAATTCCATCGCGTTTTTCATAATGACAAGGTCGGCGTTGTCACCGACATAGCAGCTTGTAGCGCCAAGGTGAATAATGGGCGCGGCTTTCGGCGCAGCGTCGCCGAATGTGTGCACGTGAGCCATGACATCATGCCTGAATTTCTTTTCGTAGTCCGCTGCCTTTTTGTAGTCAATATCTTCCAGATGCCGGGACATTTGCTCTATCTGAACGTCGGTGATATCGAGTCCGAGTTTCTTTTCGGCTTTTGCGAGCTGGAGCCATAATTTTCGCCACGTGGAAAATTTCGTATTCGCCCCAAAAAGCCGTGACATTTCTGGCGAAGCATTCCGCTCTACCAGCGGGCTTGTATAAACATCATAGTTATTTGCCATAAGTATCCTTTTGCTATTGCTTTATTTTTTCTTCTCTTATTTTTAGAAGTTCTTCAATTTCGCTGAGGTCGTCATCGGACAGCGTGACATCGGCTGCTTTGGCGGTTTCGATTATCTGGCCGGGTTTTCTTGCGCCGACAATAGCGGCTGTCACTTCCTCCCGCCGCAAGACCCACGCAATCGCAAGCTGTGCGGGTGTAATACTATTTCGGTCGGCTATTCGGCGCAGCCCCTCGACAAGTTCGAGCGTTGCCGAAAAACGGGGCTCCTGAAAATTGGGATCGCGGAGACGGTGGTCTTCTGGATCGAGGGTCTTTAGAAAATCGTTATTGAATTTACCGGTTAAAAGCCCTTTTTGCATCGGGCTATAAGTAATAACGCCGATATTATTTTTTGCGCAATATGGCAGGATTGTCTCTTCGATACCGTAACGGAGCATGCTATATGGCGGCTGAAGCGATGCGACCGGATGGATGCGGCTGATGATCTCAAGCTGTTCGACGGAGAAATTTGAAACGCCGATATACCGCACCATCTGCCGTTCTTTGAGTTTGACCATCATTTCCCACGCGTGTTCAAGGCTGTCTTCGGGGTTCGGCCAGTGTATCTGATATAGGTCTACCACGTCAACTCCGAGCCGTTTCAGGCTGTCGTGGCACTCCTGTTCGATGGATTTCGGTTTCATACACGGAATACGGTCATTTTTTTCGTCCCAGATAATGCCGCATTTAGTTGCGATAAAGAGTTCGTGCCGGGATTGCCTTACGGCTTTGCCGACGATTTTTTCTGAACTCCCTTGCCCGTAAATAGCTGCGGTATCTATCCAGTTGATGCCTTGATCGATGGCTTCCAGTATTGCCTTTATCGCGTCGGATTCATCCTGCTGCCCCCAGCCGAATGTCCAAGAACCGCCGATAGCCCATGTTCCGAGGCCTATGGCGGTAAATTCCATATCCGTATTGCCAAGTTGTCGTTTCTGCATTTCATGCCCCCTTAACAGTGCGGCAAAGCCGCACCCAAACACAAATTTCTAAGCCCGAAATTCTAAAAAACTTCAAATTATCCAAAATGCCAAATCCAAAACAAAAGACACAGGGTTAAACTATATTGTCAAAACCGCCGTTTGGCAATAGTTTTGTCGGGTTTTGCCTGCAACAAAGAAAGTGATAAAACCGGTATTGAACAGATATTGATTTTATCGTATAATCGGGTATGGTTTTGTGAGGTTATAAAATGTGTGATGAAAGTAAAAAAAGCTTTTTTCGCCGCACCAGGGTGGGATTCACACTCGTGGAACTGCTGGTGGTGATCTCAATTACCGCTCTTTTGCTGGCCATTTTGATGCCGTCACTGAACAAAGCTCGCGCTTCGGCACGGTCGATTTATTGCCAGTCGCTTGTCCGCGGTTATTCCCAGGCTGTCTACGCGTACTTTCTGGAAACCAACACCATAATGCCCAATACAATCAAGACCGATTTTACCGCTATGCAGCCGTGGTTCACCTACGATTATTTCCGCAAATTCATCGGACTCGAACCAATGACCACCGAATACCAGACGTGGCAGTCAGGCAAGGAGCTTGAATACAAACCGAGCTATCCGCGAAAATTCATCTGCCCAGACGCATCCTGGGCGATAAGTCGTTCGGAAAACGGTCTGTATCCATTTGACCATAGCTATGGATTCAATGCACACGTCAACTACGAGCCTGCCTATATTCGAGAACACCTTGAATCACACGCCTCACGAATTTTGTGTTTGGGCGATGCCATGGATTTTTGGTTCAACTGGTGGGAATGCGACAAATACGACCGGTACGGCGAAACATGGAATTCCGCCACGCGCGGGTCGGCCTCATTTCGACATTGGGGCAGGTCCAATCTTGCTTTCTGGGATGGGCATGTCGAACAAATGACCTCATTGCAGATGAAAAACCACCTCGCCCGCTGGGTCACGCTCTGGCGGCGCAAATCCGGACGTTGACGCTTTTCCTGAGCTTGGCGAAGGGTAAAATAACAAGGAATCTTTAGATTTCTCACTACGTTCGAAATGACAAATCTAATTTTTTGAAGTTTCTTCATTGAGTCTGGTCTAAAAAGCTCAATCGTGGCTGTTTCAGCAAAAACAACGGCCTCTATTGGTTTAATACCGACGGTTTTGGACGATCGTTTCGTCACAAACCACCTTTTTAGAGCGAACTCTTCATTTTTATAAAAAAAATTTTCGGAAGGAAAATCAGTTATCAGTATTGATAAGCAAAATCCTTATATCGTAAGGGGTATTATAAACAGCAAGGCCGGATAGTAGTTGATTGACAAAACGAAAAATGGATGTTTAAATAGAATATGCTGCGGATGCATACTGGCGGCTTGAGCCGAAAGCACCGATTCGCGATAATGTGCTAAAATGGCGTTTCGCGGCAGAGGGAAGGGCCATAGATTATTGAGATTCGCCTCTTCCCTCTTTTTATTGATGTTGAGACACAAATTTACGCCGATTAACACTGTTTAAAATTATTTCTCTGTGTCCTTGTGGCTATATTCCAGGGATGGAAAATGTTTGCCATCACAACCAAACCTGATACCGAGCAGAAGCTCGAAATCCTAAGTGCCGACGCTCAATACGACTTGGCATGCGCGTGCGGTTCGACCGAGGATGAGCATCGCCGACGCGGCAGTAAGGGACGATGGGTGTATCCGGTAACGCTTGCCAACGGCGGCAGAACGTCGCTTTTTCGCACTCTTGTTTCCAATGTTTGTTCCAGCGACTGCAAATATTGTCCTCTTCGTGCGCAAAAGGATGTGCGGCGGTGCAGCCTCGAAGCCGATGAAATCGCGAAAACCTTTTTGGATTATTACAACAGCGGGCAGGTCTTCGGCTTGTTTTTGAGTTCATCGATTATTGGCTCAGCGGACAACACGATGGAACGGCTTGTTTCGACAGCACGGATTTTGCGAAGCCGCCATAAATTTCGCGGATTTATACATTTGAAGATTGTCCCCGGGGCAAGCAAAGCCGCTATCGAAGAAGCGGTTAGCCTTTCAAGTGCCGTTTCGCTTAACATCGAAACACCCGGCGAAAAAAATATGGCCAAGCTTTCAGCCAGGAAGCGGTATATTGAGGATGTCATCGAGCCCATCAAGTATATCAGCGAACTGACCGGTAAAGGGGGAAAATTCAAGGGTGTCAAGCAAACTACGCAGTTCATCGTCGGAGCAGCCGGTGAAACGGACTGCGAAATTGTAAAGTATATGGGCGGCTTGTATGATCGGCTCGGATTGCAGCGGATTTACTTCAGCGCCTATCAGCGGGGCGCGGGCGACCAATCCCTTCCCGGAGAACAGATCTCGCCCGAAAACCCAGCTGACATCTTCACCCGCGAGCATCGGCTGTATCAGGTGGATTTTCTGCTGCGAAAGTACGGCTTCGGCGCCGATGATATCGGCTTTGACAATAGCGGCAAATTGAGTTTGGAAACCGACCCAAAGGAACAATGGGCCAGACGCAATGACTGGTTTTTCCCTGTCAACGTCAACACAGCCGAAAAATGGCAGCTTCTGCGAGTTCCCGGCTTGGGCCCGCTGACCGTCAACCGCATACTGAGTAGGCGTAAATACAGCTGTTTGCGGCAGATAGGGGATTTAGGCAAAACGACCAAACTGCTCGCCAAAGCCAGCAGCTACATCCGCTTCTGAAATCCTAAGTTCTAAATCCTAAACAAATTTCAACGACCAAATAGGAAGCCGGTGGGGTAGGACCCCACCCTACAAAACTGAGACTTTGGCCCTGAGACTATACTACACGCCAAGCTCTACTCTATTTATAATCACAATGGCGTAAACGGGGCAGGTGCGAGCCGCATCGACTACCTGCTCGTCAAAAACGGCGGGAATCAGGCCGTTTGGAGTTGAGACACGTAATGGGTCGGGTTCAAACACCTGCGGGCAGATACGCACGCATTTACCGCATTGGGTACAATCCTCGCTAATTGCAATTTTCATACGGATACTCCCTTATCACTATCTGGTTTTTGTTCCTTCATACTATCAATATAGGATATAAGGCGATGATAAATGAATAGGGGTTTTGCCTAAATGCGGCAAGTAAAATACTTAGAGCCTAACCGAATAAATGGCAATCGTTAAATTGCCCCATTCAAACAAGCAATTTTCTACCATTTTTTGAAGATAAAGAATACGGCTATGACCATCATCGAGAAGCCCACAAGGTAATTCCATCTGAATTCTTCCCGCAGGTAGGCAATTGAAAAAATCGAAAAGACAACCAGCGTTATCACTTCCTGAATTGTTTTGAGCTGGGCAGCGGTGAACTGGTAATGGCCGATACGGTTGGCTGGAACCTGGAAACAGTATTCGGCGAAGGCGATGAGCCAGCTTACGAAAATAACTATCAACAGCGGGCTGTTCTTGAATTTCAAATGTCCGTACCAGGCAAAGGTCATGAATATATTCGATATTGTCAGTAAAATGATAGTCCACATCGGCTGTTTAATCCTTATAAGTTGTATTGTGTCGCCCCTTACAGGGGCTTATGTTTTCTTGTCTTTCTTACCCCCCGCTCACGCGGGGGGCTATTAATCTATCGCCCTTTACAAGGGCTTCACGCATTTGACCAACCGATAATAATTTTCTATGCTATTTTACCAATGGGGTATTGAAAAACGCAATAGACTGCTGCTATTAGTAATGGGGAATTTGATTATTTACCGCCAGCAGGCGATTTGCTAAGATGATTTTTAAAATATGGATGTGGTATGGCTGTGAATCCGGAAAAACTCGCCAAAGACAAGGAAAAAATGCTTCGGTTCGATCTTAAGGGCCGTGACATTATCGATACCAAAGTTCTTACCGCCATGGAAAAAATTCCTCGCGAGGTTTTTATTTCCGAAAATTATGCCGATCAGACGTATTTTGACTGTCCGCTTCCCATCGGCTGCGGCCAAACAATTTCCCAGCCGTACATCGTCGCCCTGATGACGCAAAGCCTTCGTCTCGATGAAACCTGCGAAGTCCTTGAGATAGGTACCGGCTGCGGATATCAGACCGCTATTTTGGCTGAAATCGCCAAGAAAGTTTATACCATCGAGCGTTTCAATGAATTGTCGGAATCCGCGCAGGCTGCGATTGGGAAGCTTGGCTGCACCAATATTGAATTTGCTGTCGGCGACGGCAGCTGCGGATGGCCGCAGGAGCGGACATTCGACCGCATCATTCTTACTGCCGCGGCACCGCGTCTGCCGGATGAATTGGCGGGGCAGTTGCGCGAAGGGGGTATTATAGTTGCGCCGGTCGGCGGTGAATATGTGCAGTACCTGATGCGGTATGAAAAAAGAGGTGGAAAAATAATAGAAACGTCGATTTGCGGATGCCGATTTGTTAAAATGCTGGGCAAATGCGGATGGCCGGAGTAAAAACAAGAAGGCAAAGAAAAAATGACGCAAAGCCAAACAGGATACAGAATTGAGCCTGATACGCCTGTCCAGTTCTTAAAAGGGGTAGGGCCTTCGAAGGCTCAGATTTTCGCAGGGCTTGGCGTTCAAACGGTCGCGGACTTGCTGGAATACTATCCGCGCGATTATGTCTTTGCGCCAAAACCGACGCCGATTGCTGACCTGATGCCCGAACAGGATGTTACTATTCTCGGCGTTATCGAATCCACCGATTTTTATATCCACCGCCGCCCGCCTATCTTCGAGGCTACCGTCACCGACGGAACAGGCAGATGCCGCATTGTCTGGTTCCACGGGGCATTCCTGCAAAAACAGTTAAAGGCCGGGCAGATTATTCTGGCCACAGGAAAAGTCACCCTATATAAGCATAACCTCCAGCTTACCAACCCTAAATTTGCCGTCGTTGACCCCGAAAAGGATATCGACGAACACCATTTTTCAGGCGGGGTCTATCCGGCAGCGGCTAACCTATCCAGTCCCAATATAAAAAATATCATCCGCCCAGTTCTCGAACATACCGAAAGGTTCGTAGTTGAACTTTACACAGATTCCTTTCTGAAAAAAAATCAACTTATTGATCGAGCGGGAGCGTTTCACTGGATACACGACCCGCCCGACGAAGAAAAAATCGCCAAAGCGAAACGCCGGCTCAAATTCGATGAGTTTTTCCTTATGCAGCTTGGGCTGGCTATCCGGCGATACCGAAGCCGCCATTTCACTATCGCGCCGAAGCTGCCTGTTACAAAAAAAATCGACAGCAGAATCAGAAAGCGTTTTCCCTTCCTTCTTACCGAAGATCAGGATAAGGCCATCGCGGATATAGTAAATGACTTAGCGGACACAACACCGATGAACCGCCTTCTGCAGGGTGACGTAGGCAGCGGCAAAACAGTTGTCGCCCTTTACGCCGCTCTTGCGGCAGTAGCCAATAAAAAACAGGTCGCCATCATGGCTCCGACCGAAATACTGGCTGCCCAGCATTTCCAGTCCATCGAACGATATTTAAGGGATAGCGATGTCACCTGTCTTATGCTGACCGGCGGGATAACCGGAGCAAAAAGGAAAGAACTGCTGTCCACGATAAAATCCGGCGATATAAATATCGTCGTTGGAACGGTGGCTATACTTCAGAACGATGTCGAATTCAAAAAGCTGGGGCTGGTGGTTATCGATGAGCAGCATAAATTCGGCGTGGAGCAGCGAAGCAAGCTCCGCAAACAGCATGTGCCGCATTGTCTGGTAATGACTGCTACGCCTATTCCCCGTACGCTGGCTATGACGGCGTTTGGCGATTTGGATGTATCGATAATCAAGCACAGTCCGCCGGGACGCGGCCAGACAATAACCCGATGGGTAGAACGAGCGAATCAGCGAAAAGCTGAAGAGTTCATCGCCCAGCGACTCCGCGCAGGACGGCAGGCGTATTTTGTATATCCTCGTATTACCGGCGACGATTCAAGTGACATCAAGGCCGCGACCGATGAATGGCAGAATCTAAAGACCAATATTTTTCCACAGTTTAAAGTCGAACTGCTTCACGGGCAGATGCCTTCGGAAAAAAAACAGCGCGTTATGGACGATTTCAGAAAAGGTAAAATCGACGTGCTGGTTTCAACGGTGGTTATCGAAGTCGGCGTCGATGTCCCCAACGCGACGGTTATGGTCATCGAAGGAGCCGACAGATTCGGGCTGGCGCAGCTTCATCAGCTTCGCGGCAGAATCGGCAGAGGACAGGCAAAATCTTATTGCTTTCTTTTCGCCGAGACGGAAAACGAAATAGCCAAAAGTCGCCTCGATATGATGACCCGCAGCAACGACGGCTTTGAAATAGCCGAACACGACCTGCGGCTTCGCGGGCCGGGTGAACTTTTCAGTACACGCCAGCACGGCCTGCCCGATCTGAAGATAGCGAATATTATAGACGATTATGAGCTGTTGATGCTGGCTCGCAGAGAGGCTTTCGAGCTTATCTCGCAAGACCCGATGCTGACTAAACCGGCGAACTTGAACATTCGCAAAGCATTAACGGAAAAATTCGGCGAATCGCTGGGCTTAGCCGATATTGCATGAAAAAATGCACCTTGTCATTGCGATCGAAGCGAAGCAATCTCAAGATTTTATGTAGAGGAATGTTTTAGATTGCCGCGGCCTAACGACAAGGCCTCGCAATGATACATCTTGGTTTTGACTCGCTCTATACCACGCTTATTTTTTTAAAGCGTTTGTCTTTTCCTGTTCACTTAGCATTTCATTGAGCGCACCGGAGCGGAAGCCTTTTAAGTCCATAGTGACAAATCCAAAGCCGAGTGTTTGCAGTGTCTCTATTATCTTCGAGCGGTTCGGCTCGTCGATAATCATTTTGAACTGTTCGGGATGAACTTCGATTCGTGCCAGCTGCCCGTGATGGCGGACGCGAAATTCGACAAGTCCCAGCGCCCTTAAAAATTCTTCGGCTTGCTCAATCTGGGAAAGTTTTTCCGGGCTTACATTTTCGCCGTAGCTTATCCGCGAGGCAAGGCACGGCGAAGCGGGCATGTCGGCTGTTTCCAGTCCTGCTCTGCGGGATAGTTCTCTAATATCGTTTTTTGAAAGCTGAGCCTGCATCATCGGGGCCTTTACCCCCAGAACTTCGGCAGCACGATTGCCGGGGCGAAAATCCCCTTTGTCGTCAAAATTGCTGCCGACTAGAACATTATCATAGCCTTTTTCTGCGGCGATTTTTTTAAGCGTGTTAAATAAATGGCTTTTGCAATGGAAGCATCTATCGGCTTTGTTAGCCGTAAAATCGGGGTCGGAAAAATAATCGGGTTCGACCGTTTCCATCTTTACGCCGATAGACTCGGCGATGCGAACGGCTCGGTCGAGCTGTGATTGCGGCATCATGTGGCTTTTGGCTGTGCAGGCAATGACGTTATCCGCACCAAGGGTATCTACCGCTGCCCACAGCAGAAACGCACTATCAACCCCGCCCGAATAAGCAACTATAGAGGCGCCCATTTCTCGCAGTTGTTGTTTCAGCAATTCGTATTTTTTATCAATATCCATTTTGATGACTACTTTTTGCTGGCATAAGGTGCGATAAATTAAGACGTTTTCGGTTTTCGAGATTGCCGTACACTTCGTTATAAAGTTTTTCACCAAGGTGCCGTTTCGCCCAGATATGCCAACCTTCTTTTTCTGCGGCTTCAGGGTACTGCATTCCAATAGCCGCCTTCGACAGCATTTATCATAGCATATATGAATGCCAACTCTACCAAAATCCAGTTCAAACACAGGGTAATCGTTGCCGCAGCTAAAGCCAAGCATTATCTCATAAAATGTTAGATGTATTTTGGAATAACAGCCAACATATTTACCCTTACGGTCAAAAATAACCGCTGTATTATAGGAATATTTGCCGCGTTTTTCAATTATACTGCCAACAATATCATCATGGTTTGATTTTAGGCGGCTCGTCGAGAATTTTCATTATAGCTGTGGCACAAAATATACGGTCTCTTTGAGCATTATCCACTTGAGAAAGTATCCCTTCCTCTACTAAAACATTGATTGCCCGCTGTGCTGTTGTAAAAGCTACTTTCAACCGTTCTGACAGCTTCTTTACAGTCCAGAAGGGATTTTCGGCAAGCAGATCAATGGCATCAAATAGTACTTTTGGCTTCTGGCCGGCAATTTGTTCTCTCCAAATGCCAAGTAAAGAATTGATTCTTTCAGCACGGCTTAGAACATCTTCAGACATTCTTGTAATGCCGTTAAGGAAATATTCAAGCCACGGATTCCATTGGCTTTCCTGACTTACTGCCAAAAGACGGCTGTAGTATTCATTGCGTGTGGCTTCAAAAAAAGCACTTATATACAGCAAAGGAGTTGTAAGCACCTTTCGTTCAACTAAAAAGAGAATGATTAAAAGGCGTCCCACTCGCCCATTACCATCTAAGAAGGGATGAATGGCCTCGAATTGATAATGCAGCAAGCCAGCCTGTACCAAAGGTGGAATATTCTGAACATGAAGAAATTGTTCCCATGTTCCCAGGCAGTCCATAAGTAAATCCGGAGAGGGAGGGATATAAGTAGCGTTTTGCAGAGTACAGCCTGCCGGGCCGATCCAATTTTGTGTTTTACGGAATTGACCTGGCGTGGCATGGTTGCCTCGCGCACCTTCCATTAATTTCTCATGCACTTCTCTAACTAATCGCAGCGACAGCGGGAAATTATTCAGTCTTTTGATTCCATAATCCATGGCGGCGACATAATTGCCGACTTCCCGAAGATCATCGGGGCTGCGATTAACAACAGCACCCGCATCATTTGCCAGTAATTCTCCCAATGTTGCCTGAGTGCCTTCAATTCTGCTGGACAATACCGCTTCGCGTTTTATGAAGGGTCTTATAAGCAGATGTGGATTGGGCAACTGTTTTTCCTGGCCGGACAATTGGCCTATAAGGCGATCTGCATCGGACAAGGAACGTATTAGTTGGCCGGTCCAGACTATCTCCGGCGGAAGCGGATTTGGAATGAATGCTTCGTAACTGGTGCGCCTAACATATTTACCTGAAATCTTTTTCTTTGCCATAATCTAAAAACCAAGTATACTAAAAAAATGAAAATAAGCAATACCGTTATTTTCATAATCGGCAAAAATGAAAATAAACTTAAAGCCTATTTTCAGGAAATAACGACAATATAAAACGTAGTAAAAGATGTTATTTTAAGCTCGTAAAATTCGAACCAAATGGTCAAATTTTGCGTCAGAAATGCGTCAGTCGCCAGTGGTAAACCTGTTGTTAATAGACTTGTTATTCACTTGCTAACCACTTGTAAACCTCATTTTGACGCAAAAAACCGCGTATAAGTACTTGTCAATACTGTGCTTATAACCGGCTTAAGGGCTTTCTAATCCGAAACCCGTGTCTGTAAGTATTTGTAACAAAAGCGTTTATGACTATAAAACAAAGACTTATGAAACTAACGGTAAACCAACGCAGCACCAAAGGTGCAGGCTTGGGGCGCGTTTTGGGGCGCGGATTTCAGTGTACCCCCACCCATTGTCAAGACAGAAATAGGTAGGAATACGGAGTAATATCAATGATAGAAGTTAACATTAATGATTTTGGGGCTACAGGAAATGCGGTTACTGACAACTCAGATGCTTTCCGTAAAGCTATAGAAGAATGCTCAAAAGATAAAGGCGGCAGAGTAATCGTTCCACCAGGCAAATACCTAACAGGGCCAATCCGTCTTAAAAGCGATACAACTCTTCACCTTGAAGAAGATGCCGTTATATCATTCAGCGATAACTTCGATGACTACCCTGCTGTTAAATCAAGATGGGAGGGCGTAGAATGTTTTGGGTATTGTCCCTGCCTTTACGGCCAGGATTTAAAAAATGTCTCTATCACTGGCAAGGGTGTTATAGATGGCAACGGATACAGATGGTGGAATGAATATAAAAAACGCATACAACACGGACAAACCACCCCTATATCGGAGCGAGACAAAAAATTCGAAAAACTGAACAAAGATATTGATATATCTGATTGTGGGGGTGGAGGTATAGGCTCTTTTTTCTTTCGGCCACCACTGATTCAATTCAATAACTGTTCTAATGTACTGCTGGATGGAATCACAGCCCGCAATTCACCTTTCTGGAATACTCACCTGCTTTATTGCAAGGATGTTACTGTCGAAAATGCAACTTTCCAAAATCCTGATGAGGGCAAGAATGGCGATGGGCTTGATATTGACTCCTGTAATAGCGTTGAGGTAAACGGATGTATCTTCGATGTGAATGATGATGGCCTTTGCCTTAAGTCTGGGATCGGGAAAAATGGTATGCAAGTGAACAGGCCTTGCGAAAACATTAGCATCAAAAACTGTAAGGTGCTTCGTGGCCATGGCGGTGTCGTTATTGGTTCAGAAACAGCCGCAGGAATTCGTAATGTAAAGATATCAGATTGTCAGTTTCAGGGCACTGACCGAGGAATAAGAATAAAATCAAGAAGAGGCCGATCTGGAACTGTTGAGAACATCGAATTCACAAATATTGACATGAATGATGTGGGCTGTCCTATTGTTATAAATCTCTATTACAATTGCGGTGCTCCAGTCAAAGAAATTAAATATCTATCAGATCGTACCCCAAAACCAATTACCGACACCACTCCATGCATTAGAAACATAAAGCTGACAAATATTACAGCTGCTAATGTTCAAACAGCTGCTGCTTTTCTCCTGGGTCTGCCTGAAAGGCCTATTGAAAATATAGTATTCGATAATGTCAAAATAACTTTAGCTAAAGAGGGCATACCCGGTTATCCTGCTATGGCCTTTGATGTAAAGAAAATGCAAGGCGCTGGAATTATCGATGAATTTGTGAAAGGCTTTGTCCAACGAAATGTTCACATAAAATGAGTGCGCTATTCAAATTCGTATGTTTCCCGTCAGGAGAAGCGGGACATATTGGGAGATTAAGTTAGAGGAAGGTTCAAGTGAACTTACACATGTGTAAATCCACTTGAAACACCTTTGTCTATATTATTCCCCGAAAAATTTATTTACGAATGGCCAAACCGGTTCCTTGTAATATCGATGCCCACCATCACCAATATAAAGTTGACAAAGGTCGCCTGCTCCGGCAATTTCATAAATTTCTCTGAGTTTTTTGTAGGCGTATTTAGCGGATTCGATGGGGAATATTCGGTCGTTCCTGCCAGAAAGAGCTAAAAATGGTCTCGGTGCAATTAAACCTGCCACCTCGTACATTTCCGCCATAGTCATTATTCCGGGAATATAATTACATTCACAATGCCTGATACTGCCTATAGAATCTTCAAAAGTATTGAAATAGGAACCTGGTATTGCTATCTTTATTCGCTCATCGCAGGCGGCAGCAAACAAAGAGACAGTCCCACCCCCTGAATTGCCGGTAACGGCAATCCGATGGCTATCGATATCGTTTCGTGTTTGCGCATAGTCGATGAGACGTCCAATATCCCATACACGTTCCCCGATAAGCGTACGGCCAAACATTAAAGCCTGCATTTGCAATCTTGGACACGACTTGGCATTATCCTCATCTATGTCCTGCTTTCTTCTGAGAGATGCAAACCCCCGCATATCAGGAGCAATAGCAACATAGCCCACTTCCACTGCCTGCAGGGCAACGTCTCGCTGGCCTTCAGTTATCTCTGCCTTTTCAGACTCATTATGCCAAACACCTACATAAGCATCTTTACCGCTCTTATTATGGCCATGCGGTGTCAGAACAAGCGGACGGGGCATGGTTTGACCTTTTGGAAGCAAAACAAAAAACGGAATTTCAAAACCCGGTTCTGTGCAAATAGTCCATTCCTGTCTAATGTAAGCGTCAAACACCTTTTCGCTTAGCTGCCGTGGTTCTAAATCGCACAATCCCCGTTTTTCGATTTGACCAAAACCGAGGACTTCACGCAAACGAGGGCGAAAATCGATTTGCCAACGGTTGAACTCTTCATGAGTGCTAGCTTTAAAAGCAAAACTTCTGCTCGCTTCATTAGCCAGAACATGAACATAACTATCAGAACTAAACTTTATTGTACTTTTACACATAACTCTACTTTCAATCTTGTCTTCTCTAAAACCATTCACAATCATCCCATAAGCTCGTAAACTCAACGTTTCAACCTGATTTATTGTAGCAAAAATCGCTTTTTCGTCAAGCATTTCCACGACCCCAGTTTGCAATTTTTATTGGCTGTCATCAATTCGAC
>JAQURJ010000025.1 GCA_028715705.1 Phycisphaerae bacterium
CTGCGTATTTTATTACCAACAACAATAATTCGTCCGTCTGTGAAGGTACGCTGCTCTGTAAATGAGTGGGGGTCGTTATCCCAACCCGTTTCGAACAGTTTTGGCAAAACATATTTTCGACAAGTATCTGCTTCTGTTAAATAATCCATTGTTCCTCCTATTTTTCTGCAGCTTTTCCTTCTCGTACCCATTCATCAACTTCTTTTATCTGAAATTTCAGAAGCCGGCCTAATTTGTGAGCCGGCATATTTTTGTGGGCTACCCATTTGTAAACGGTGTCCCTCTTGATGCCCAGATGTTCCGCGATCTCGTCGACTGAGAGCCATCTTTCAGACATTGTTATCTTCCTTAAATGATTGAAAAATTACCAGACTTAAAAGTGAGCTAAATTAAACCAGAAACTTAGACCATAGTCAAACACTTTGTTGGTATGAATCAGGATGTAGCGGTATAAAAACCAATAACTTTTTGCTTGGGACTTGAATTTCACCCGCCCAAAGTGGTATAATAATAGAGATGAGTTCAGAAAAGGTGTGTTTTCTGAACCGTTTTTTTGTCACCATTTCAAATTTTTTTCTCAAAAAACCGTCGATACACGTTATTTTTCAGCATTTTTGGTGTTCTCTGCACCATCCGTCTTTCCTTTTACCGAGAAAACCGCCTCATAAATCCGAATCCGGCTATATCGTCGTATCTTATTTTCCGCAAAGTATTTAAGCTCATTTTTCATTACTTTTTGAGTTCCTATTTCACACCAAATATGAAAAGGAGGCCGTGATGTATAGAAAAGAATGAAAAGTCATAGTTGGGAACTCGATCCCAAGAAGTTTTTGTCCAGGCAGGACGCCAATAGCCTGCTGGCTGTTGCCGGTGAACAGGCAGAACATGGAAATGCGGTTGCTTTCCGTGATTCCTTTATTATCCATCTCGGGCTGGCTACAGGCCTGAGGGTAATGGAAATGGCCGCTCTTAACTGCGGCGATCTCAGCCTGGAAGATACCATTCCGTCCCTTGTTGTAACAAGCGGCAAGGGCAAGAAGAGGCGAAGGGTCTTTTTTAATGATAATTTCAAAAAACAATGCAAGGAATATCTTGTCCGGAAGCAGGTCAGCGGTGAATCGACAGAGTCTGAACATCCGCTGCTTTTATCCAGCAGCACAGGAGGTCATCTGACAACGCGAGCGATACAAAAGGCGTTTAAGCGGTGTGCCAAAAAGGCGGGCTTGCCGTCGCGATACTCGATTCACTGTCTAAGGCATACGTATGCGTGCTTTTTACTTAAGGCCAGTAACTGGAATCTTCGTTTGGTGCAAAAACAGCTTGGGCATTCAAAAATAACGACAACACAAATATATGCGGATGTAATGATGCCGGAGATAAAGAAGGCGTTGGACCGGCTGTACATATAAATGACAACTTTAAGGACCGTGTGATGAAAATATTAATCTTGATTTTAGCTATCGTTGAAATAACTGTTCCGTGTTTTGCAGCCCTGAGCGGCACAGGTAATGAAACTGATCCATATCTTATAACGTCGTTGTCTGATTTCGATGAATTTTCAACCCATTCATCATACTGGGCCGAAAATCTTCATACCAAATTGATGTGCGACATAGATTTGACAGGCAGAACCTGCACAACCGCAGTAATTGCTCCTGATACCGACAACTCAAACGCAGCTGTTTTTGACGGAACACCGTTCAGCGGTATCTTTGATGGAAATGGGCATAAAATACTAAACCTGAACGTCAATACAGGTACCACAAGAAATGATTTCCTTGGCCTGTTCGGACAGATCAATGCAACAGGTTCGGTCAAAAATTTATCATTAGAGGCTGTAACCGTAACTTGCCCTGATATCGGGTCGACAGCAACTTATTTTATCGGCAGCCTGTGCGGACGCAGTTTAGGCACTATTTCACATTGTGATGCTGCCGGCGGTGTTACCGTTCATTACTCAGGTTACATAGGCGGCCTAATAGGACAAAACGAACTAGGCCAGGTGTCTTATTGCCAAACGAATGTCAATGTTACCGCCGGAGATTACTCTGGTTATATCGGCGGACTGGTCGGTGTAAACCTTGAAGGCATCCTTGACAACACTTGTGCTTTAGGAAATGTAACCAGTGGAAACAATTCCAACACCATTGGAGGATTGGCAGGAAGCAATCAGGGTACTGGGGCCGGTATTACAAACTCTTATGCCAGCGGAAATGTGGTCTCGGGAGATGATTCAGACAGTACAGGTGGACTTTGCGGATACAGCAAAGATTCATTGATATTTAACTGCTTTGCTCAAGGCAATGTCGCAGGTCAGTCAAGCTCTAACGGACTTGGCGGAATTTGCGGTTACAATTGGGATGCGGGGATTATCAATTGTTATTCAACAGGTAAAATTCCGACAGGCAATTATTTAGGCGGCTTATGCGGTTATCACAGGGGCAGTGCTGGAATAATCGGGGACAGTTTCTGGGATACAGAGACATCCGGTTTGAGCATAGGGTACAATATCAGCACCTTTGACCCGGGTGCCGTATCAAATGTGGTGGGAAAGACCACAGGCCAGATGAAAACGAAAAGCACCTTTACAAGTGCCGGCTGGGATTTTATCGATGAATCCGCAAACGGCACTGAAGATATCTGGCGTTTATGCACTGATGGAACTGATTATCCTAATTTTCTCTGGGATGTAATAGCTGGCGATTTTACTTGTCCTGATGGAGTAAATCTTAGTGATTATGCGGTACTGGCTTCTGCCTGGTTAAGCGAGTCCGGTGATACCAACTGGAACAGCCGTTGCGATATAAGCAATCCGCTTGATTCTATTATCAATACGGCTGATTTAGCAGTTTTCTGCGAGAACTGGCTTTCTGGAATTGAACCACCCGTAGTCCCGCCAGTTGATAATATGATCGCATACTGGCAAATGGATGAAGGCAGCGGTTCGATTGCATCGGACAGTTCCGGCAACGAACATACCGGTACAATATATGAAGCAGCCTGGACTTCTGGAATTTCCGAAAGTGCATTATCTTTTGACGGAACCAATGATTATGTCGCCATTTCCTATAATTCAGATTTTGCCTACACAATCGGACAGAGCAATTTAACCCTGTCCGCATGGGTATACCCTCGCAGTAAGGATTCCTCTGAGTCAGGAGCGATTTATTCCGATAGAGCCGTTGGTAACGAGGTTGTGGCAGTGAGTATGAAAGTCGGTTCGGGAATGTTCAATGTCGGAGGATGGAGTCCGACTTCTGACGGTTATATGGTTCAGGCATCGGTCCCTGCCAATAACAAATGGTATCTGATGACGGTTGTATTCGATTCTTCCGAGGTCAAATTATATATAGACGGAACGCTGAAATCATCAGCATCGTTAAGCGGAGTTTCTCTTGCAAACGGAGGAACGGGTATGATGCTTGGCAAGCATCAGGGCGGAAGCTGGAGCAATTATTTTGACGGGATAATCGATGATGTACGCATTTATAACAAAGCGTTGTCCTCGTCAGAAGTGGCGGCATTGTGCACACCGGCTGAACTTACAGTCATCTATTCTGAAGATTTGGACAGCAATCCCGGCTGGACAACGCAAGGACAGTGGGAATTCGGTATACCACTCGGCCTAGGCGGCACATACGGCAATCCTGACCCAGTCAGTGGTTATACCGGCAGTAATGTATATGGTGTAAATATTGCAGGTAATTACAGCACATCGGCATCGCAGGTTGGACCTTATTATCTGACAGCAGGACCCTTTGATTGCAGCAGATACAGCGGAGTTACACTGAGTTTTTATCGATGGCTGAATCTGGATGAACCAATGTTTACTCCTGCTTCAATTGAGGTATCTATCAACGGGCAGGATTGGTATCCTGTCTGGCAGTACAATGCAAGCATTCCTACAGATACGATTAGAGATGATGCATGGGTTCCAATAGAATATGATATAAGCCAGTATGCCGGCAATCAGTCCACGGTATATATTCGCTGGGGTTATACAGTGTACGGTTCATCGGGTGCTTATCCGGAATCTGGCTGGAACATAGATGATATACGGCTGTTAGGAGAAATTTAATTTTAGAAATAAAGTCAGTATCGAAAAATATAAAGCTGCCCAACCCTATCCGGCTGGGCAGCTTTTTTTTACGGCATATTTTCTATGTCGTCCTTACATAATTACTCACACATTACAATACCACCAGGTTCTCCAACCTGCATGATTGTTTCCAATCATAGAATTTATTCGCAAACACCCTTTATAAACCTTTGCCTGTTCTGGCTGTCGGGCAAATCAGTTGATTCTTTATAAAGGCATTTTCTGTTGTTTTGTTATCATCAAAAATTAGACATTGGCCTTTGAGCCGGAATTGCACAGCACCTTTGTGCTTTTATCCCATTGACAACGACTCCGTGTTTTTTCACAAAAACATGGCTCAGAAGTGACACTCCAGCAACAGCGATTCAAACACAAATTGCAGCACGGTTAAGAAATAGCCGCTCGCAGCAGCAATTCAATTCTTAGTTGCAACTATCTTCCAGAGCAGCACTGTTTGCAGATATTTCACCCTGAAATACCTGTAAAACCGGCCGAAATACCTTTGAAATACGTTTTCAAACAAAAATATCCATTCACAAACAATCAAAAAGAAAGGAAACCCAATTATGAACGCACAAACCATTTGCGCCAAGGTCAGCCCAAGATTGCTCACCAAGGCCGACCGATTGTTTACCGGCACAATCGAAGGCAGAATTATTGAACTTCTGCAAAACGCCAGACGTGCCGGTGCAACAGAAGTTAGAATCACGAACAAAAACAATCATATAACCGTCCAGGACAACGGCTCCGGTATCAAGGACTTTCAAAAGCTTCTGGATTTAGGATCTAGCGGTTGGAACGAACGAATCGAATCAGGAGAAGACCCGGCAGGTGTGGGACTATTTAGTCTGGCCCCAAGACAGGTTATCGTCACCTCCGGCAACTCAAGGGTTATCATCACTGAAGACGGCTGGACGGGAACCCCAATTACTGTCGCTAATTCTGACAGTCATGTAAGCGGAACAATGATTGAATTTACGGACGAAAAGCCCTGGGATTTTGAAACGATCGAAAGGCACGCTGTTTTCGCAGGAATTCGAGTCACAGTAGATGGTAAATACTGCCATCAAATGCCTTTTTGCAGTAAAGATGCGGCTTTGTATGAAGATATTGGCTGCCGAATCGAGGTGGTCTCGGAACTGTCCAAATATCACAAACACTGGAGCAGCGGCTACTATTCCAATAAGCCCCTGGTCGATTTTCATGGTCAGATTGTCGAACTGGATTACTGGCCGGGCAATAATCGACACGGAGTTTATATTCTCGTGGAACTGACGCAGTCGACTCAAATACGACTGATGCTTCCTGCCCGAACCTGTCTTGTCGAAAACAAGGCCCTTAAAAAGCTCAAAGATGCTATCGAGATAGAGTATTACAGTTATTTCCAGCGGCAAAAAGAACATGACCTGTGTTACTCTGAATATTTTCGGGCACGAGAACTCGGCATTGCTCTTCCCGAAGCACGTCAAAAATATATGGCCGGATTAATTCACGATGGATATGACATGGCCTCACAGGTTATCCCGCCAAAGGATTTCAGATTGCCTCAAGGGTATCTGTGTTTTGAAAAAGATTTCGATGATGAATACGCCATGACAAACGCTCATTTGCTGGGTGCTCTGGGGACGTTCAAGGAAAATCCATTTGTGCCTGTGGTCATTGAGTCAAGTTATATCGGCTACAGCTGGGCAAATCTGCCGAAGGTAACCAAAGTCGAGGTAAAGCCCGGCAAAAAAGTTCTTAGTCACAGTATTCAATCAGGCGATATTGTTTGTGTCGAATCATTGGCAATCACCATACAAACATCGGATGGGAAGACTTTTTCTTCGGATGTAACGATGGCAATTGCTTCCGAAAAAACCAAAGGAAAACATTGCTGGACAAACGATATTGTCTATGTCACACGTGAGGCCAAAGACCAGCTGGATAATGTCAACATCTGGTATCATTTGGGCGGCTACAACGAGGACGGCGACAGTTTCGAGACCCAGGAATATTACTTTGAAAAAGACCTCAATGAGTTCTGGAATGAACTTGTAGGCCCGCACGAAAGCCTTCGTCAAAAGCTTGTTAGTGAAACCTGGGGACTTGGCGACAAGTGGACAAAGCTTGTTTTAACCAAAGAAGGCTCTCTTGAGATTTTCTTCAAAAACGGCAAACGCAAATATATCCGTCCAGCCGACAATTCGTAGCACTGCGTTACAACTCAATTCTATCAGCAACTTCACTTTTGTTTAAGCACATACTGTGTGTGCTTGTCAATTCACATTTATTTTAACAAAGAAAGGTAAGGTGTAATATGGCTTGGAGACCCAATGACCAATTCATCGAAGGAATCCTGGACAATACGGTTTCAGGAAAAGTTAGCGGCTGGATGCAATTTGCCGGCCTCAAAGACAAGGTTATGTTTGACCTGCAGGGAAATTTCCATCGTGACATCCGAGGTGCAAGAGTTCAGCTTCGGGGTGAGGGTGATTCGGAAAATCCTGAAGAATCCGCCAGATGCATGGAAGGATTTTCGCTGCTGCAAAAAGGAAATGTCGGCGACATGACGGCGGGAAGAGAACCGGTCGATTATGTAAACTATGGATATTTTGAATGGTACAGCGAGGATAATGGCCGCTGTGTCATCGAATTGGAGCCGGAACAGGTCGAGCTTTTAACGCAGCCTATCCCTGCCTGTGAGTCCGATCCGGTCAGTCGTAAAGAGCAGGCAGAAAATATGGCCAACTTCCTGTGCGGGCTTGCCAGTGACCTCAAAATCCCGCAAAACAATGCGATTGCTGTTGCAAACACAACCGCCGTCAACAAGGCCAAAACTGTTTTGGCCAACGATAAAATCCGCGGTATGAAGCTTTTGCCCAAAGAAATCCGGTCAGCATTGTATGCTCAGGACGGCAAAGGCTCAAAAGCCGTTGCATATGCGAAATTCTTCACCCCCGACGCCCAATGGACATGGTACGCAACCGAGGGCGAACCGGTCAAAGATGATTCCGGAGCGGAAATTGATTTCCAGTTTTTCGGGCTGGTCGATGGCCTCGAAAAGGAATTGGGTTATTTTATGCTCAGTGAACTGGAACAGGTTCGGGGCAAAATGGGACTTCCCATCGAACGCGACCTCTACTGGCAGCCCAAGACTCTTCAGGAAATTGCTCCGGAAATGTTCAGGGAGGATTAGCCATGAAACCTAAACCTCTATGGATGGCTGTTGTCAATCACACAGACGAGGTTGTTTTCTGCAGGGCCTGTCAAAGTCGGCACCAGGCAGAAAAAGCGATAGTCATTTATCTTCGGCAACACGAGGATTTCGAGGGCAAAAAGTTCGATGATGCCTGTTTCTGGATCGGAGAAAAAGACCTTCGTCTGGATTTGATAGTATTTACCATGCAGCCGGAAGATTTCAGGGATGTATGGGATCGGCTGGCTGTTTTTCGCAGTGACCTGCCGCTGAGAGAAAAGGGATTGTATCGTGTCATCTACGAGATTGATGTCGGTGCTTCCAGTGCAGCCGAAGCAGCCAAGACCGTTCACCAGATCATGAATGATTCGGATTCACTGCCGCCTGTTCTGGATGTAATTGACAACAGAGGCAGCAAGATACGAATTGATTTGAGTCAGCAAAAAGGAAAGGGATAAATCATGCTCAATGAACTCTATGAAAAGGTCGAAGCAGTGCTGAATGGTTTGGATGTCGGCGGCGAACAGTCACATGCCTTTGAAGGTGAAATCGGTATTCTCAAGGAAATTCTCAGTTATCCTGAGCCGGTTCAGGATGATTGGGATGAATGCCAGCGGCGAGAAGTCCTGTCGCAAAAACTCAGGCGGCTGGCAGTCGAGGCCGCAGGCGTACTGATTCCGCTGCCGAAAAATCCGGTTACCCAGTGGTTTGATGGTACGTATCAGGACACCAACATCGACATGTATTTTGAAGAAGTAGATTTAGCTCGGCTGCTCAGATTCATCATCGATGTAGGTTTGTCGTATGATGCGGAAAGTTCGGATTCCAAGGCAACGGCATCACAGATGAAAGCGACTCTTCGTGAACAATCACCGGATCATCTGCAAAAATCGGTCGAACTGAGCCTCTTGACAGAAAACGGACAACTCTGGATTCAGCCCAAAGGGTACGGCGAAAAGTGCACCGAAGACGGCGAGGGTTCTCCGGTTGGCATGGAAATCTGGCAAGGTCATTTTCGTCTGGTTGTCTTTGATGATATCAACAGTGAAGAGCCGAAAATCATCGACCTTGAGAACGCCAAAGAATCCTCCCGAATCAATTCTGATTAGTCCAACTTATCATCACATCGCTAAATATCTTGTATTTTGAAAGGAATGTCATGAACAATAATCGCGGTGATTGTGCGCGCGGTCCTCCCTGAAAACAGGCTGTATCAAGTAACAATCACATTGAACAAACACAAATTTAAACACAACAATTTCGAAAGGAAAATAACAATGAGAATACTTTACATCAACAACGACGGTGCCGGTTTTGCAGACTATCTGGAAATCGCGGAAAACACAACGGTAGAACAGTTTTTCAAAATCAAAATGTCTGGAGCCGAACCGAGCGATTATCTGATTCGAGTCAATCGCCAGCCGGTGCCGAAGGACTATGTTCTGCAGGCCAACGACCGTGTTACGATTACACCCACAAAAATCGAAGGCGCAAATTTGCCCCGTCAGTAAACCATCGACAACCCATCAACCATAGGCCTCTGTTCTGTATTTGACTATAGACGGAGGCCTTCTTTTTTGCATATGAGGTGACTTATGAAAACACACAAAAATCTTGTCAAGCTGGCCAATTACATTTTGTCGGCTCTATTGGGGCTCAAAACGACCAGACTCAGAGAAATCCAATCCAAATTGGAAGATATTGCCTATCGAAGCACTCAGGCAATCAAAGAATCGCATCGTTTTCATGCCTGCCTTGAAAAGAACTGGTTTTGTGCGGCAGAGCATGTAATCGACAAAGTCGGCAGAGACATGAACGATTTCAGTTACCATCTGGGGCGTTTTAAAGAACATATCAGCCGTGACGATGTCCCAGTGCCGACCATATCGGATATTGTATCGGAACTGCTTCAGATGGAGCAGGAATTTGAGCAATATAATTTTAATCTGGTCGAGAAAACAATCTCTGTTACAACCAGGCCAATCGTTCTCGACGATGTTTCTTTCGGCCCATTTGAAATCAAGCTCCTGCTCAAAGAATTCAATCAGCTCTATAAGGAAAGACCTTACAGGGTTATCGCATTGGAACCTAATCCTGCCGGTACCGATGAAAATGTTACTCACCCGCATGTCTCGCATGACCGGCTCTGCGAAGGAGACGGTTGTACCGCCATCGGAAAATCACTGGAACAGGGACGGCTGTGCGACTTTTTCACGATGGTTACAGGAGTTCTTGAAACCTACAACCCAGACAGTCCCTATGTAGCCCTCAGCGACTGGGAAGGTTATTCCTGCTATGACTGCGGACGCACAATTGGTTCCGAAGACAGCTATTATTGCGACCGATGCGACAATGACTTCTGCGATCAGTGCAGCACCTATTGTCAAAAATGTGACACCACGATTTGTCTCGGCTGTGCGTATGAATGTCCGGATTGCGGAGTCCCTGTATGCGGTCACTGCACGGCAAAATGCAGAGAGTGCGAAGAAACGTTTTGTAAAGACTGTTTAAGCGATGGCTTATGCCGAACCTGTGAAGAAATGAGAAAGGAAGACGAATATGAAGAAGAATACGAATCAGAGCCCGTCCCTTCGATTCAGTCCGACAGCGTGGGCTAAGCTTGTATTTATGCGGGATATGACAGACAACGAAGTCGGCGGATTCGGAATTACAAAACCTGATGATCTATTGTTTGTGACTGATTTTGTCCTTGTCAAACAGAAGGTAACGGTTGTGAGCGTATCTTTTGATGACAGTTCCGTTGCGGACTTTTTTGAGCATCAGGTTGAACTCGAAAGAAAGCCGGAACAATTTGCTCGACTATGGCTGCATACCCATCCGGGCGATTCACCTAATCCCAGCATGACTGACGAGGAAACTTTTGACAGAGTTTTCGGAAAATGCGACTGGTCGGTCATGTTTATTCTTGCTCAGGACGGCAGCAGCTATGCTCGCCTGCATTTTAAGGCAGGTCCCGGCGGCGATATTAAGATTCCGATCTATATTGATTACGGCTGCGAATTCGACGCATCAGATTTTAAGGAATGGACAAAACAGTATAAAGCCAATGTCACCAAGGAAATCATTGCCTCTCCGCGAAAAGAAACATCTGTAAAAGAACAAGCCGACATCTTCGGCGGCACAGAAACCTATGAAATGTCCGGTGTCAGTTCGGAAGAACTGCTCGAAGAGATCGACATGATGGAGCCGATGGAACGGCAGATGTTTATGGATGAATTGGCGATACGAAGTGATTTCTGGAACGAATATGAAAGCGAGGTGTTTTAATGAGCGAACAATTTATACGACAGGCCGATATTGTGCCGCGTGACAGGATCAATGAATGCAAGGCCACGGTTATCGGCGTTGGCGCCATCGGCAGACAGGTCGCATTGCAGCTTACCGCTATTGGAGTTCCACATCTTCAGTTGGTGGATTTCGACCATGTGGAAATTCACAATCTGGCGACACAGGGGTATTTTGTAAAAGATATGAATAGGCCAAAAATCGATGCCACCAGCGAATTATGCAGACAGATGAACTATGATTTGACGGTCGAGGTAATTTTAGATCGATTCAAGCGTACAACTCCTGTCGGCAATTGTGTCTTCTGCTGTGTGGATTCCATCACCGCCCGTAAACATATCTGGGATGCCGTCAAAGACAAGGTCAGTTTCTTCTGCGATGGCAGGATGAGTGCCGAGGTGTTGCGGATTATCACTGCCTGTGACACCGAAAGCAGGACAAATTATCCGCAAACCCTGTTTGCCCAGGAACAAGCTCAAGCCGGTCCCTGCACTGCTAAAAGCACCATTTATTGTGCCAATATTGCGGCAGGTTTTATGCTGGCACAATTTACCAAATACCTGCGGATGCTGCCGGTCGATGCTGATGTCCAGGTCAATCTTCTGGCCTGTGAAATGAATGTCGGACAATGTTAATCACACGATGGGCTTGGCGATGTTGTTATTTGTCGACCAAGCCCTTTTTTATTTGGAGGTAAACACTTATGTTCTACAAAGAAGTAAACTTGAAAAAACGCGGTGAGATGATCGCGTTTCTGAAAAAGCACTTTAGATACCATACGATGAACAGCTGGAACCGCTCAACCAGCTATGCCAACAATATCAAGCTCTACAATATTGATATGCCTGTAGATATCGACCAGGACAGGTTTTGGGAAATGCTGGGTATCATTGACTGGCAGGAAAAGTTAAGCGATCTGTTGGAAGATTTCGGCAGAAGTCACAACTGGCTCTGGCAGGCGGGAATCAATGGTAGGTCTGGCGGATATGTCGTTTTGTATCAAGGCGGCATAAAGCCCAGCGGCTATAAGAGCTACTGCACACACTGCGACCAGAAAAATTATCAGCTTGTTCCGGAAGGCCAAAAAGGCATCTGCGGAAGGTGTAATGCCAAAGAAAGAGTTAATTTTAAACAGCCGCACATGCAGGTATTCACATTACCTGGAAAAGATGTCGATATGGATGGGGACTTTCACGGCTGGGAACTTTTCCAACTGAGGGACAGAGTCGAGCTGGTTCAGGAATTTGACATGCTCTGCGACAGTATTGTCGAGGCATTTATTGAGACCTGTCGAAACTACCGGATTGTCGAAGAGGAAATATTAGTCCCCAAAACAGTAAAGACTTTAGAACCTGTATAGAGGAGGCCTGAGATGATTTACATAAGACTATTTCACGGCAGAACCGATCCTGAGCAGCAAATGGATGACTGGGGAAGCGATGGTCCGGTTTTCGGTCCGTATGAATTTGCACACACTACCTATGGATGGGACATCAAATTGGGAAAACCTGACGGGAACTGCGATGAGCTTTTTCTTTATGAAGACATGGTCTATTATGAAAATGTTTATTACGGCGACTGGAGCATCTTTGATATGGATGTTTTCGAAAAGGCACAATATCCCATATCGGTGTTTCAGCAGGATAAGGCTAAGTTGCCCGAAAAATCCTGTTCCTAAAGATAAACATGCGGCCTTGTCAAAATAGACCGCATGTTTTTTTATTTCGAAGATTCAATCGGAGGCAGAGGACGAGAAGTCTTTTCAATAGCTTTGGCGATCTGCATCAAATCATCCAATTCCTGCATAATTGTCATTTCAGGGCATCTTTCATCATTCATCTTTTTTTGTTAATTCGAGGCTTTATAAGATTTGAACTGTCATACTAAAACCGTCTAAATATGACAGTTTCTGGCAAATCTCTGCAGAAAACAGTTTTCTTGAGGCAAACGTATATTAAAAATGTTTGCATTTTTTCAATATTTTTTAAGTTACTAATAGCACTTAACTTATAAAACTATCCAATCTTGCTTTTTGAGAGCTATCTGGCTTTTGGGTTGTAAAACGGTTGTAATCTTTGAAGAGCGTTTGACTGTTTTTGAAGTCGTCCTTACCCACCTGAAGCGAACGACTTTTGAACTTCAAATGAGCACTCGAATAGACTGTACACTATATACTTCACAGCGGTTTTTGATTTTGCCTGAACCAAAGCATAGGTTTTACTTTTCGGTTAAACCATTATTTTTCACGAGTTCCCTTCCCTTACATCATGTTCACCGCTGTGGACAGTCATAAAGATTTTCATTCCCACAGAGATTTCACTGGGGAGCTGTACTCTGAATCTTTTCCAGTTAGGGCCTTTTCCAACACGATTACGGGGAACGAATAGATCATCTGTTATTGTCTCATATTGAACGGAACCATCTGGCTTTAGCACCTGAATATCTACATGTGTTTTTATGGAACTGGTGCTGATTCCTTGCTGCTCCAAGACTCCATAAGCCCATGCTTGGCCATCTTTCTGATAAACATCAGTCCACAGAATTTTGACCTTATCACCATCGTGCTTCTCGACTGAAACCAAACCTTTATCAACAAGAGTGATCTGATTCGTGGCACAGCCTGAAATAATGGTAGCTATAACACTAAAAGTTATCAAACCTAAAATCTTATTTCTCATTTTATTCATCCTTTTCGCAATAGTTTACTGACTGACTATTTATTTATCGTCTTTAGATGTTTAAATAGCATTTTCTCCTTGTTCACCTGTTCGTATCCTTAAGGATTGTTCAAGAGGCAAAACATATATTTTCCCGTCACCATGAAGGCCGGTATGAGACGCTTCTTTAATCGTTGAAAGAACCTGTTCAACAAGTTCAGAGCGGCATACTATTTCCAGTTTGATATGTGGTTTGAAATCCAGTGATATCTCCGGTTTCTGGCCTGGAGCATGCCTGCTTCTGTCGCGTCCGAACCCATGAACCTCTGAACTGCTGGCTCCGGTAATTCCCTCAATTTTATGCAAGGCAAACATTACTTCATCGAATTTGTTTTTCTTGATAAATGCGATTACCATTTTCATAATCAGATTCCTTTTAGATGTTATGCTTTTCTTGAAATATCAACACTCAATAACTGTTTTATCCCGGTTAAAAATTATATAAAGCACGGGAAGTATGATAAGAGTCAGGCATAGGGAGCTGATGAGCCCGCCGAAGATCACAGCGACCAAGGGTTTCTGTATCTCGGAACCTGAGCCTGTCGCGTAAAGCATCGGCAGAAGTCCCGCCAGCGTCGTTAGGGTGGTCATCATCAATGGTCGGACACGCAGTCGGCAGGCCTCAAAAACCGCGTCGTAAACTTTTTTGCCTTCCGCCCGCAGTTGATCGAAAAAACTAACCAGAACAAGCCCGTTCTCTACTGCGACTCCCAATAATGCGATAAAGCCGACAGAAGCCGCGACACTAAGATGGATATTCAGAAAATAAATGGCCAAAATACCGCCGACCAGCGCAAAGGGTAAATTCACCAAGATCAAAACTGCACTTTTGAAGGAATTGAGCGAACTGAATAACATCAGAAAAACGAGGAGAATCGCTGCCGGAACTACTATCTTGAGACGCGCCATAGCCCTTTGCTGATTTTCAAATTGCCCGCCCCATGCGAATCGGTAGCCTTCTGGCATATTATTTTCTATTGACGCCAGCCGTTGCTTTGCTTCCCCGACAAAACTGCCCATATCCCTGCCCCTGACATTGCACTCAACGATCAGTCTGCGAGTGGAATCCTCGCGACTTATTTGAGCAGGCACTTCCACTTCCTCTATTGTTACTAATTCTCCTAATGGAACATTGTAACCGGCGGGAGATTGAACCAGCATTTGCTCAATCACATCAATGTCCCGTCGTTTTTCCAAAGGAAATCGCACCTGAACATCAAATCTTTTCTGTCCCTCGAAGACTGTCGTTGCAACCCCGCCGCCAATAGCGGTCTTGATCAGCAGATTAATATCTTCGATATTGATTTTATGGCGAGCCAAGGCTTGGCGGTTCATGTGTATTTCGATCTGAGAAAACCCTGAAATCTGTTCTATTTTGACATCGCCAGCACCTTCAATTTCGCCAAGGATCGGCGCTATTTTCTCCGCGGCGGTTCGCAAAACTTCCAAATCCTCGCCGAATATTTTTACCGCCACATCCGACTTGATCCCACTGATAAGCTCATTGACCCTCAGAGCTATTGGCTGAGAAAATGCCGGTTTTATCCCTGGGAATGCCGCAAGCTCACGGTCGATTTCCTGCACGATCTCTTCGCCGGAACGACCGAATTGACTCTCATAATCGGGCTTGAGCATGATAAAGAAATCGTTCTGTTCAGGTCCCATAGGATCTTCGGCAATTTCAGCGCGGCCCGTTTTGGTCACAATCGTTTCTATTTCCGGAAATTTCGCTAATAACCGTTTTTCAATTTCAGTCGCTTGCAGTACAGAGCCTTTTATGCTGGCTGTCGGCAGCCGAACCACGTTGATCGCGATAGCTCCCTCATTGAGGGGAGGTAAAAACTCAGTTCCAAGTTTGGGCAGAACAGAAAAGGAAATAATCATAACTACCGCCGCGATAACAATGGTAATCCACCGTCCCCGCACAGCTGCTGTCAGCACGGGCAAGTACATGCCCTGAATAGATTTGACCAGAAAATTTCCACCGCCATCGTTTGCTTTACGTTTTACCAGAATGGAACCAACAACAGGTACAATGGTTAAAGTTGCCACTAATGATCCTATAAGGGCAAAGCAAATCGTCAACGCCAGAGGCTTGAACATCTTGCCTTCCATCGATTCAAGCGTGAACAGAGGAATAAAAACGACCACGATGATTAGGATTGCAAATATGACCGGCTTGGCCACTTCTCGCAGCGCCTCAAAAGCAATAGGAATTCTTGATTCATCGGAATCAGCCTTTTCACGCATATGTCGGGCAATATTTTCGATTACAACGATGGCTCCATCGACGATCATCCCGATGGCGATGACAAGCCCTCCGAGACTCATAAGATTTCCGGTTATTCCCTGCCAGCCCATCAACAGAAATGCTATTGCTGCCGTCATCGGAAGTGAAATCGCCACGGCAAAAGCGGCACGCATATCCCACAGAACAATAAAAAGAACCAGTATGATGAATATGACTCCCTGGCCGAGTGCGGTTGTTACGGTTCTGATACAGGCCTGTATCAGGCTGGTCCGATCATAGAACGGCGAAATCTTTACGCCCGGTGGAAGCGATTTCTGGATTTGGGGGATTTCCGCCAGAACGCGGTCAACCACATGCTTGGAGTTACTGCCCTTGAGCATAATCACCATTCCGATTACAGCCTCTCCTTTACCATCCTTGGTCACGGCACCGTTTCTTGTCTGGTGGCCGATTTGTATCCGGGCGATATCTTTCAGATAGACGGGTGTGCCGCCTTCAGCTTTCAGAACGATATTCTCAATATCAGCGATGCTCTGAACCAACCCTTTGGAAACAACATTGATCTGTTCCCAGTCTCTTTCGATGAAACTGCCTCCGGCATTTGAATTGTTCGCTTGTAAGGCATTGAGAATCTCGTCCAGTGAAATGCCGTATTTTATCAGAAGAGTCGGATCGGGAATCACATGGTATTGTTTGACGAATCCCCCGAAACTGTTGATCTCGGTTACGCCCGGCAGTCGTCGAAGCTGCGGGCTGATGATCCAGTTCTGTATAGTCCGCAAATCCATAAGACTTTCTTTGGCTTTTACCAGTTCCATCCCGCATGTCTGGCATTTTCCTTTGTTCTCGGACCACATCTGTTCGTGTTTAGGACAGTAATATCCGCTCTCAACGACATACTGGTATATCTCCCCAAGCCCGGTGGATACAGGCCCCATTTCCGGCTCTACACCTTCGGGTAATTCATCTCTTACCTGAGCCAGACGCTCAAATACCAACTGTCTGGAAAAATAAGTATCGACATCGTCTTCGAATATGACAATAACCTGTGAAAGGTCCGTCTTGGAAAGACTTCTGACCTGTTTAACATTCGGCAGCCCGCCCATATCGACCTCGATAGGGAATGTGATCAGCCGCTCTACTTCTGACGGTGTAAGGCCGGGGGCTTGGGTCAGGATCATAACCTGCTGATTTGTTACATCAGGAAAGGCATCGATTGGTAAGTTTTTCCACGCAATGACTCCTGCTGTTAGCAACACGATGCTGCCAAGAATAACAAGGAGTCTTTGTTTGAGGATAAAATATAGAAAATTATCAAGCATTGTAATTCACTCCTTTAATTATTCAGCACAGCCAGCGCCCATTTTTTCTCGTAGAATATCACTTTTGAGCATAAAAGCCCCACTGGTAACTATGGTTGCCCCTATTGGTACGCCGCTTAGTATTTCAGCAAAATCACCCTGTGTTGAACCTACAGTGACATCCCTGCGGACCCACAAGTCTTTCTTCCAGTGCTGAAACAAAAAGTTTTCCCCGGCGTCCGACATGATAGCATTACGCGGTACGGCAGCTATACGTCCCTGGCCAGGAATCATCACCTCCACTTCGGCAAACATACCAGGTTTTAGCTTGCTTTCCGGATTTTTAACCTGTATCCGTATTTTCACGGTACGGGTATGTTCGTCCATCAAATTGCCTACCAGATCCACCACGCCTTCAAACTCATTTCCCGCAAATGCCTTGACTTGTACTATAGCCTTCAGCGGTTGACCCTTTGCGAATTGTTCATGCAGTACCGCTAGGTCTTTTTCGTAAACATCGCACCATGCCCATAAATTTGAAAGATCGGCGATGGTATAGAGACTCTCTGTGGTTTCAACCATTTTTCCGGCAGAAATATTCTGTGCTATAATCGTACCACTCTGAGGTGCACGCAGTATCAGATTGGCAAATTCTCCATTTCCTTTCTCGTCCTTGATACTTCCTATCTGGTCAGTTTTCAGGCCGAAAAGATACAACCTTTTATCTGTTGCTGCGTAAGAGGCTTCTGCGGCTTTCAGTTCATTCAGTGCATTCAGATAATCGGCCTCACTGGTAATCTTTTTCTCGTAAAGCTCTTTCTCTCGCCTGAAAGTTACCTGTGTTAACTCCAGTTTTGCTTGAACCTCGAGAAAGTCTGCTTTAGCCTGGCCTAAATCTGCTGAATGAATAACAGCCAGGGTATCTCCCTTTTCCACCTTTTCACCCAGCAATTTCGATACTTGATCAACTCTCCCACCACACGTTGAAACTACATCCACAGTTCTTGTACGGTCAAGCTGTACCTGGCCTGTGAATTTGAGCAATTTCTTGCGTTCAATGTCTTCAACCACACCTGTCTGGATTAGTGACTTGGCGATGGATGGGTCTATTTTAACTGCCCCAACTTCAAAGCGACAATTGTCGCAGTCAATGATACGTACCTGATGTTCACACATTACCTCTTCCATATCACTTGGCCTGTCTTCATTAAATGTCACGTTAGCAGTTTGATGCCCATGCTCATCGTGCTCTGCTTGTTCATTTTTTTCATCACATGGCTGGCCTTCGTCACATGTTTTAGTAGTTTGATTCTCGCATCCATCATTTGTCAATTGCTTACAGGAATTTGACGTTCGTCCGACTATAATTCCTAACACCAAAAAGATAATTGCCGCACTTAGGAAAACTTTGTGTTTGATTGCCAGCGGCAGCATCTTGTTTTTAACCGTTAGTAATATTTTGTTTTTCATCGCTTCGGTTCCTTTGTTTTTTATTTGTGAATATTTTCTATCGTATCAATATTTTGACCAATTAGCCGTTCCACATCAGCCCTTGCTTTGTGGTAAGCCGCCAGTGCTTCAATATATTGAGCTTTTGCTTCGAACGAAGTCCGCTGTGCGTCAAGGACATGCAGATAATCCAGTTTGCCCTGGCTGTAGCCGGTCTTGGAAGCTTCAAAAACACTTTCCGCTCCCTGCAATACGTTTTTCTCCAGTTCTGTTGCCTCGGTATATGAATTGGAAAGCCCCTGATAGGCCTTGACTAATTCCATTTGTATTCTGGTCTGGGCTGCTCTTTGTTCTTCCCTGGCCCTGGCGAGTGTGTAAGCTGCCTCTAGTTTGCCACCCTGATTTCTATCTGAGATTGGCAGGGGAATCGAAATGCCAAATACTATTGCATTATCATCTGTTTCATTGAACCGCTTCATACCACCGCTAAGCGTAATATCGGAAATAGCCTTGGCTTTTTCCAACTCTAAAGAAGCTTTACCTTTATCGATTTCCAGAGGCCATCGTGCAATATCAGGATTCTGTCCCATCAAACCCGTCAACTCATCGATTGATGGCAATGGTGATAACGAATCAAGTTTACCTGCAACACTATCAAACTTTGGTTTTTGACCGGCCCAGGTAGATGCCAGTTGCTTACGAGCAAATTCAAGATCCCCCACGGCCTGTCGATGCTGTATTTTAACATTAGAATAGGCTACAGCCGCCTTGGTCTTTTCCAACGGCGAATCTTTGCCTGCATCAACTCTCTTGGCAACAGTGTCCACTAATTCCTCAGACAATTGTAGTAGTTCATCGGTTAGTTTAAGTCGTTGTTGTGCCGCCAATACCTCAATAAATGTCTTGGTAACTTCAGTAAATACATCCAGCCGCTTGGCCTCGTAATCCAATCCTGTCAGTTCCTTTGCAAGTTTTGCTACTTTTACCCGCTTACCACTTTTGCCTCCCAATTCTATTAACTGACCTAATGCAATCGTTGTTTCTGCGGCATCAAAGCCGCTACGCGCACCGGAACCGCCAACTTCTTCAACTTCGACATCAAGTTCCAGATTCGGCCAAAGGCCTGCCTGCAATTGCCTTGCCTCTGAGATACGAACATCCCAGGAAAAAGCCTTCAGTTCAGAGTTATGCATCAATGCTAAAGCCAAAGCTTGACGCAAAGTGATAACGTCGGTTGGCTCAGCAATTTCAGGGGCTTGGATAGTTTCCATCGGTTTGGCTGGGGGCCGGAAAGTGCTGAATTCCTGTCCCAATGATCGAGGCTGGGGTAATGCAACTTCTTTGCTCTGTTCCATGCAGCCTGAAACACCAAAAGCAAAAAGTATAATTAAGAACGACAAAAATTTTATACGCATCACAGTAATCCTAAAATGTTTGACTTATCAGTTCGGAGCTTCAGATACACTCCAATTGACGGAATATCGGAAGAGTAATGCAAATATGCGGACATTAACTGTAGATTTACAGAAGAAATAGAATCGCAATTTGCAACAAGTAATGTCTGCTTAGCAGATCATACCTGTAGGATTACTGTGCATAGCGATGCTAAGGTAGGGTTTGTTGAATTGAATATTTCAGAAATAAAGTTCTTCTCTGAAATCTGAAAACCGTTATTTGGTATCTGAGCCCAAATAATAACAGGCATAATGTTTCGAAACGATTTAGTTTTACTGGGAAAAACAAAAATTCGTGCACAGTCTGAGGATTTTTGGGATGGGATCCGGCAGCACTGTGTAGAAGAATCCCGATGGTGGGATTCATGAACATCCGGTAGTGAAGAACGGATGGTGACTTCATGTCTCTCTTTGGTATCATCATGCAAAGTAAGACAATACCCTTCACTGCCCGGGCAATAGCCCATGAGTGAAAAGCATGTAGTTGCTAATAAAATACAGTGCCAAAGGATCTTCATATACAACACAATACCTTTTTAATTTTTACACACAGCTAGTCTATCATTTACAAGTTCAAAATGCAAGTTTTTAAAGGATGTTCTGTCCAAAAACCTTACGTATTTTCCGTTTTGCTTCCGAAAAAGTTCATTATGGGTTATTAGCTATCCAGTTATGCAACTAAGAAAACAAGTGTGTCCAAAAAAGATTTTTGCCCCGATGCCTAGCAAAGTCAGTCATTCAATAGCTTCTATATCAGTGCTCGAAAAAGTGCCCAAAACTCTCGCCGAGATAAAAACCTATCAGGCTATCAGGCAGTATTACTCTTATCAGCGATGCGGTTCACATGCTTATCCATGATTGCTTTAGGAATAAACATCTCTGGAATTTTTATAACTTGCAGGCCGCTTGCCACCACCGTACATTCGGACTTTTGCGGGCAGAATTTGTTGTGGCTTTTGTCAGCGGGTTGCTATTGGGGTGGTTGAAGCTATGATCCATTGAGGACAAAGAGGCAGAAACTGAGCCATCTGGAATAAATAACGGGATAGACGAAATTTACATAAGGCATCGAACTAAACAGTTCCAAATTTTAGAATACAACCTTTGGTTTTTCCCGGTCGTCTTCCTGTAGGAAAAGTTTTTTAAGAGTCGGCCACAGGTGGTCTTGTTCGGCGCTGTCAATCAAGACACGGTTTGATACATTTTGCACAATTCGCGCAATCGCAGCCAAAATCTGGACATGTACATCATGCACCCCTGCGGGAGTTACAAGAAAGAAAATCTGGCGCACGGGCTGGCCGTCCGGGGCGTTCCAGTCGATGCCCTGCGGAGCTCGCGCAACTATCAGCACCGGTTTTATAACTTTTTCCAGCCGGACGTGCGGGATCGCCACGCCATATCCGATGGCCGTGCCGAATTCGGATTCACGCAGTCGTGCGGCTTGGGCGATACTTTCCGTGCTGACCGTGCCAATCTGCCGGGCCGCATAAGCGGACAATTCATCAATCGCCTCGGTGCGCGCGGCGGCTTTGAGAGCGGGATAGACCGATTCGCCTGTCAGGATGTCGGAAATTCGTACCACAGCCCGTTGCTGCATCGCGCGGCGCATCCAGGGCCCCATAATGATCGATGAGAGAACAGCACTGAAAACAATCGCGACAAATACCTTACCGGTAATAAGCCCGCTTTCATATGCCAGCAGTGCCACCACGATTTCCATCATACCGCCTGGGGTATGGGCAATGGATATTAAATGCCGGTTGATCCGGGCGGTTTTGGTTAGGTTGATGCCGACCCACGCCCCGAAGTATCGGCCGAAAATGCCGATTATGCACATAAACCCAACAAGAAAGAAGTCGAAATTGGTGGCAAAGTCAATCTTAAGACCGATATTGGCAAAGAACAGCGGTACAAAAATGGCATAGACCATCTGCGAGATGACCCCGCGAGTTTCTTCGGACAGATTCTTGGCCTCTCCCATCACTACGCCGGCAATGAAGAATCCAAACAACGCATGAATCCCGAGTTTTTGCGTAATCACGCCGAAGCAAAGCCCCAGAAGGCAGACAAATGTCAGCGACGTTGCCGGTTCCGGAAAATCTCGCTGCTTGAGTTTATCCATCGCAATGGATGAAAGCCGTCGGCCTAACGTCAATGCCATCACCGCAAACCCGACTGTAACCACAAAAATCAGCAGTACCGACCCGGCATGATGCCCTGATTGCGTAAAAAACCCCAGCACAATCGTAAACAGCACCCAACCAATAACGTCGTTGACCGCCAATGCGGACATTATCAAAAACCCCAGATCGGTTTTCAGTAGATTCAGGTCGTGCAGCACCCGGGCCGCGACAGGCATCGCGCTGATGGTCATCACAGTCGCCATAAACAGCGCAAACACCAGCCGCTGGTCGGTCGCAAGGTAACGTTCCGGCAGGAACAGGCACGGCACAAAAGCAATCACCATCGGAATCACAATATCGGATAGAGCAATCGTCAAGGCGTTGCCCCGCTGCCGCCAAGCGACCGAAAAGTCGATTTCCAGCCCCGTCTCCAGTAGCATAAACAGAACGCCGATCCAGGCCACCGTTTCGAGCATAACCTGCTGCGTTACATCGGCGGGAAAAATGGCCTGATGCAGGCCGGGCAGGAATCGCCCGAAGATGGTCGGCCCGAGAATCACACCGATGAGGATTTCGGCGGTCAGGGCCGGCTGGTTCCATTTGCGGAACACCTCGCCCAGACAGCGTGTCGCCAGCAAAAGAATGAATACCTGCAGCAAAAATAACAGAATGTTCGTTTCGTTTAGATAATGTACATCCATTTTTCCGGCCTCTGTTCAGGATTGTTCATTGCCGTTTATAATAAAGAATACTCCGACCAAATGGAAAAAGCAACTATCCAATTCCAGGGATTCTGTGGATTTGTCTAGCGGGCTGCTGAAGTTCTACAGGAGGGTGCCTCATGAGGTTAAATGACTTTACAATCCGAGCGTTGGATGAAGGACCGTTTTTCGATTGCCACTATTTTTAATATGTCATGATACTTCAAAACAAAGTGCCTTCTCGCTTTCACATTTCACCTTCTCTACTTGTTTTCCATTTGCAGCAAACAATAGTTTCTTTTCGATAAATTTTGTTGAATACTTTCCTGTTTGGAAGTCTTTATGATTCAATACCTCTAAATGAAAGGGAATCGTTGTTTTAATTCCTTCAATGAAAAATTCATTTAAGGCTCTATTCATGCGTATGATCGCAGAATTTCTATTTTCGGCATGAACGATCAATTTTGCGATTAATGAATCATAATGCATTGGGACAGTGTAACCTTCGTAAAGATGCGAATCCAAACGTACCCCCAGGCCACCGGGAGAGATAAACTTTGTCACCTTTCCCGGTGAAGGCATAAAATTTTGATCAGGGTCTTCAGCATTTATCCTGCATTCTATTGAGTGACTATTGCAGACAATATCTTTCTGGAGTATCTTAAGTTTTTCTCCTGCAGCAACTCTAATCTGTTCCTTAACCAAGTCCACCCCCGTAATCATCTCAGTGATAGGATGCTCGACTTGGATTCGCGTATTCATTTCCATGAAATAAAAGTTGTTATCGTTGTCCAGAATAAACTCAACCGTCCCGACACTAAAATAGCCAACAGCCTTGGCTGCTTTTACTGCTGCGTTACACATTTTTTCTCTCAGCTTATCATCAATGGCCGGTGAAGGCGTTTCCTCAATCAGTTTCTGATGCCGCCTTTGGATAGAGCATTCCCTTTCTCGCAAGTGAATGGTATTGCCAAATTGTAAGCGTTCACCCGATTTCGGAGAACAACGATAAATTTTAGCAAAACATTGTTTTTGTCCGATAATAGTTTCATGGACGAAGATGCATATATAAAGCAGTTGGAAACGGAGAACGCGGAATTGA
>JAQURJ010000026.1 GCA_028715705.1 Phycisphaerae bacterium
TTATGGAAAAACAAAAAATAATGATTTTCGATACCACCCTTCGGGATGGTGAACAGGCGGCTGGAACCCGGCTCGGAGCAAGAGAAAAGCTTGAAATAGCCCATCAGCTCGCCCGACTCGGTGTTGATATAATCGAGGCTGGCTTTCCGATCTCCTCGCCGGAGGATTTCGAGGCTGTACAGCTTATCGCTTCCGAGATAAAGGGGCCAACTATTTGCGGTCTTTCACGGGCGGTCAAAGAGGATATCGACTGCTGCGCCAAAGCCCTGAAAAAAGCCAAAAAAGCAAGAATCCATACCGGTCTGGGGATTTCTGATATCCATATTATGGGCAAATTTCGAGACGAAAAATACGGCAAAACGCTCGAAGAGAAAAAGGCCAGATGTATCCAAATGGCCGCGGATGCCGTCCGCCATGCCCGCCAGTATGTGGACGATGTGGAGTTCTATGGCGAAGATTGCGGCAGAGCCGACAGACAGTTCTTGTACAGAATAGTCGAGGCTGTGATCGATGCCGGCGCAACCGTAGTGAATATACCCGATACCACCGGCTACGCGATACCCGAGCAGTTCGGTTCGCTCATAGCTGAAATTAAGAAAAACGTGCCCAACATCGAAAAGGCAACCATCAGCGTTCATTGCCACGACGACCTTGGTATGTCGGTAGCCAATTCGCTTGCAGGAATTAAAAACGGCGCCCGCCAGGTTGAAGGCACTATAAATGGCATCGGCGAGCGAGCTGGTAATGCAGCACTTGAAGAAATAGTAATGGCTATCCACACACGCAAGGATTTCTTCGATGTTTCGACCAATATAAACACCAAAGAATTTTATCGCACCAGCCGCATGGTAGCCGACATGCTTGGAATGGACGTTCTTCCCAATAAGGCGGTTGTCGGCAGCAATGCCTTCAGCCATAGTTCCGGCATCCACGTTGACGGGGTGCTAAAGGAGCGAACAACTTATGAAATAATGAGTCCAGAAGATGTCGGTTCACCAAAAAGCGCTGTGGTGCTGACAGCAAGGACTGGGCGTGCCGGGCTGAAGCATCGGCTGGTGGAGTTAGGATTTACGTTTACCACCGAAGAGCTTGAGCAGGTATATCAAAAATTTCTGATGATAGCCGACAAAAAGCAGCAGGTATTCGATGAGGATCTGGCAGCTTTGATGAGTGATGAAATACGCACCATCGAGCACACGTATGAATTGCAGTATCTGCACGTGGCTTGCGGAACGGGCACATTGCCAACGGCAAGTGTAAAGATAAAGACCGGGAACAGCGTGCATCAGGCTGCTGCGTGCGGCGATGGCCCTATTGATGCTGCGTATGAGGCGATCAGGCAGGCGACAGGACTATCGCCAAAACTGGAAAACTATTCGATTCGCGCCGTTACAGGCGGAAAAGAGGCTATGGGCGAAGCTACGGTAAAAATAAAAGACGACAGCCGTATCTATATTGGGCGCGGCATTTCGACCGATATTATCGAAGCCAGCGCGAAAGCTTATGTCGATGCGATCAACAGAATGGTTCAACAAAAATAAGATATAAAAAATAAAAATGAAAAATGACAAAGAAAAATTTAAAAATGATTTCAAGAAACGGCTTTACTGCTTTACCTTGAAGTTGATTGAATTCATAGATAAGTTACTCAATGATAACGTGTCAAAAAAAATCGGCGACCAACTATTACGAAGCGGTACAAGCGTTATTGCCAACTATATAGAAGGCCAAGCCGCAAGCAGTAAAAAGAATTTTATTAACTTTTTCCATATATCGCTTAAATCGGCAAATGAAACTAAACTGTGGCTTGCTTTGCTGCGAGACAGTAAAAGAGTCCGGAATGACCAGGCTGGATGGTTTCCGGATAAAGTTAATGAAACAGCAAATATTTTCGCATCCAGCTTGTTGACTATGAAAGGGCGAAAATAATTTTTAATTTTGATTTGTGACTTTTATTTTTTAGTTTTGATTTTTTATTTTGAAAGAAGTTTTTATGGGTATGACAATAACACAAAAAATACTGGCCAAGGCAGCCGGTAAAACAAGCGTCAAGACAGGTGAGCTTATTGACGCCAAAATAGATGTAGTGATGTGTCACGATGTTACCACCCCCGCTGCCATATCGATGCTGGCTGAAAAAGGCATAAATACGGTATTCGATAAAGAAGCGATAGTGGTAACACCAGATCATTTTCAGCCGGCAAAAGATATCAAAAGTGCAGAACTTCACAAGCGTCTCGATAGCTGGGCAAAAAAACAGAACATCACAAATTATTACAAGCTCGGCAAAGCGGGCGTATGTCACGCCTTGCTGCCGGAACAGGGGCATATTCGCCCCGGTGAAGTGATTGTGGGCGGCGATTCGCACACCTGCACTTATGGCGCGTTCGGCGCGTTCAGTACCGGCATCGGCTCAACCGACCTTGCAGCGGCTATCGCTACGGGCAATTTGTGGTTTCGCGTTCCCGAATCTATAAAGTTCGTTTTGAACGGCTCGCTCAAAAAAGGCGTGTACAGCAAAGATGTGATATTGGCTGTGATAGCCCGTATCGGCACTGATGGTGCGCTTTACAAGGCGATGGAGTTCGTCGGCGATACGCTGAAAGAAATGTCGATGGAAGCCCGAATGACCATCACCAATATGGCTATCGAAGCCGGCGCGAAGAACGGTATTATTGGTTTTGATGATATTACAAAAGAGTATCTCGACAATCATCTGAAGGTAAAAACTGATTACGGGATATTTGAATCCGATGCAGATGCCGAGTATTGTGCTGTGGAACAGTTCGATTGCTCGAAGCTTGAGCCGATGGTCGCCCTGCCGCACTTGCCAAGCGGCGGAGTACCGATAGGCCAGTGCGAGGGCAAACCGATGGACCAATCCTATATCGGAAGCTGCACCAATGGAAGGATAGAAGACCTGCGTATCGCAGCGGCAATACTTAAAGGTAAAGAAGTCGCCATCCGCACCATCGTTGTTCCCGCAACGCCCCAAATCTGGAAGCAGGCCAACGATGAAGGATTGTTCGACGTTTTCTATAACGCCGGATGCGTAGTCAGTGCGCCGACATGCGGGGCGTGCCTTGGCGGATTTATGGGAATACTTGCCGCAGGCGAACGCTGTGTCAGTACGACCAATAGAAACTTTGTCGGCAGAATGGGCAGCCCAAAAAGTGAGGTTTACCTTGCCAGCCCTGCCACAGCCGCCGCAAGCGCAATAACTGGAAAATTAACCGACCCACGAAAATATTTATAAACGAGGTACATAATGTCAAAAGCACATGTATATAAACGGGACCACATTAATACCGATGAGATAATTCCGGCGAGGTATTTGAATACCGACAATGAAGCCGAGCTGGCGACTCATTGTATGGAAGATATCGACGTCGATTTTGTGAAAAAGGCGAAGACTGGCGACGTCATCGTAGCCGGTGAAGATTTCGGCTGCGGCTCGTCGCGAGAACACGCCGTCTGGGCATTACGCGGGGCGAAGGTGCAGACCGTTATCGCTAAAACATTCGCCAGAATTTTCTATCGCAACGCCATTAACTGCGGCTTTTATCTTATCGAATCAAAGGAAGCTATTGACAAAATAGCCAACGGCGACGAACTCGAGATAGACTACGACAAAGGCGTTATTAAGAATAAGACCAAAAATATTGAAATAAGTTTTAATCCCCTGCCGGATTTCGCGCTGGAGATAATCAAAGACGGCGGATTATTAGAACATATAAAAAAATCTGTGAAATCTGTGTAATCAGTGTTTAAATAAAAGAAACGAAAGGAAACAATGAAGACGTATAAAATTGCTGTGATGCCGGGTGACGGCACTGGGCCGGAAGTAACGGCAGAGGCGGTAAAGGTTTGCAAGGTGGCCGCGGATAAGTTCGGTTTCAAACTCAATATGACCGAATTCGATTTCGGCGGCGAGAGATACAAAAGAACCGGCGAAACACTGCCGGATTCAGGTGTCGAAGAACTTCGCAAATTCGATTCGATACTTCTCGGCGCTATCGGACACCCAGAGGTCGCTCCGGGCATTCTCGAAAAAGGAATTCTGCTGAAGGCTCGCTTCGCCCTTGATCAATATATAAACCTGCGTCCGGTTCGCCTATTCCCCGGCGTCGAAACGCCCTTGAAGGATAAAGGCCCCGACGATATCGACTATGTCGTCGTCCGCGAGAACAGCGGTGACGCATATACAGGTGCCGGCGGTATCACAATGAAAAATACGCCCAACGAAGTAGCCGTTCAGTCGGCTGTTTACACCCGTTTTCAGGTTGACCGCTGCCTGAAGTACGCATTTGAGTACGCCAAAAAGCACGGCAAAAAGGCTCGCGGCAAAGGCGAAATGAATACGCTGGCTCTTTGCGGCAAAACCAACGTGCTGACTTATATTTATGACCTGTGGGAAAGAGCATTCCACGAGATGGGCAAGAAAGAATATCCCGATATCCGCCGCGATTATTACCATGTTGACGCGACGTGTATGTGGATGGTTAAGAATCCCGAATGGTTCGACGTCATCGTTACCGGCAACATGTTCGGCGATATCATAACCGACCTTGGCGCGATAACACAGGGCGGAATGGGCATAGCCGCGGGCGGAAACATCAACCCCGAAGGCGTTTCAATGTTCGAGCCTATCGGCGGTTCGGCGCCGAAATATACCGGCAAGAATATTATCAATCCTCTTGCCGCTATCTGCGCAGGCCAGATGATGCTCGAAACGCTCGGCGAAGAAAAGGCTGCGCAAAAGATAGACGCAGCAGTACGTTTTGTTACGGCAAATAAGTTAAAGAGCCTTGCCGCTGGGAAGATGGGTTATTCCACAACCGAAGTGGGCGACCTCGTAGCCGAAAAAGTAGCTGAATAAATTGGTAGTGAGGTAAAGGTAAAGAAGTGGGTTAAGTTGTGTGTAGTTGGTGGTGTGGTAAAACCCCATTACTTGCCCCCACGACCTAACTCACTGCCTCACCCTAAACTCACAACTGTTGATTTAAAGGCCGGCAACCGTCGGCCTTTTTTTTGGAAATTTTCTAAATGGCGATTATCGCTCTGAAAGAAGTTTATTTTGGATTCGGCGGCCCCCCGCTGCTCGAAGACATCAGCTTTCAAATAGAAAAATCTGAAAGGGTTTGTCTGCTTGGTCGAAACGGCTGCGGCAAATCGACGCTGCTGGGTCTTATTACAGGCCGGCTTAAACCAACAAAAGGTGAAATAGCCGCTCAGCCGCAGCTTCGTATCGGCATGCTCGATCAGTCCGTACCGCAAAATACCGCTGGCAGCGTGTTCGACGTCGTAGCTGAAGGACTCGGCCATGCGGGAAAGCTGCTCGCTTCATATCATAACCTCGCGCATCAGCTTTCCTTCAAATTCGGTGACAAAGAAAACGCCCAACTCCTCAAAATCCACAACGAGCTTGACAGGACAAACTCATGGAACAAGCTCAACGTCGTCGAAACCGTTATCTCTCAGATTTCACTGGATGCCGACGCCGAATTCAGCGAACTGTCGGCCGGGCTTAAACGCCGCGTACTGCTTGCCAGGGCGCTTGCAGCTGAGCCTGACCTTTTGATCCTTGACGAACCGACAAACCATCTCGATACAGAAGCGATAACCTGGATAGAGGATTTTCTGCTGCGGTGCGGCAAGACACTTCTTTTCGTAACTCATGACCGAAAGTTCCTCAAAAAACTATCAACCCGCATCCTCGAAATAGACCGGGGCAGCCTGTTCAACTGGGATTGCAGCTATGACGAATATCTAAAAAGAAAGGATCAGCTCCTCGCAGCCGAACAACAACACTGGAACCTGTTCGATAAAAAGCTCGCTGAAGAAGAACGCTGGATACGTCAAAGCATCCGGGCAAGGCGGACACGAAACGAGGGCCGCGTTAAAAAGCTAAAGATGCTGCGGCAGGAGCGAAGCCAGAGACGCACACTCGACGGTGTAGTCAAAATCGAGATAAATAAGGCCGAGCGTTCCGGCGAACTTATCGTCAAAACAGAAAACGTAAACTTTGCTTACGACCCAAACAGCCCCACTGTTATCAGCGATTTGAGTACCGCAATCTTCAGGGGCGACCGTATTGGTATAATAGGGCCAAACGGCATTGGAAAGACAACACTGCTAAAGCTGCTTTTGGGTCATATTCCGCCGACCAGCGGCAAAATACAGCTTGGTACAAATGTTCAATGCGCATATTTTGACCAGCTTCACGGCCAGTTGAACCTCGAAAAAGACCTTGCCGAAAATATCGGTCAGGGCTATACCACCGTTACTATCAATGGCCGCAAAAAACAGGTTGTTAGTTATCTGATGGATTTTATGTTCACCGCCCAAAAGGCCAAGTCACCTGTTCATAACCTATCCGGAGGGGAACGCAACCGCCTTCAACTCGCAAAGCTGTTTACCCAGCCGTCAAATGTCCTTATCCTTGACGAGCCGACAAACGACCTTGACATCGAAACGCTCGAACTGATGGAAGAAATGCTGATTGACTATCCCGGAACGGTTCTGGTCGTAAGCCACGACAGAGCTTTTTTGAATAATGTTGTCACCGGCACTCTCGTACTGGAAGGTAACGGCAGAGTAAAAGAATACGCCGGCGGTTACGATGACTGGCTTGTCCAACGAAAAGAAGCTCCAAAAGAACAAGCCGCCGCAAAAGAGCAGAAACAACACTCGCCAAAACCAAACCAGGCAAAGCTAAGCTATATGCAGAATCGCGAACTCCAGAAGCTGCCCGATATGATCGCCGAACTTGAACAGCAAATCGCGCAACTGCATGAAAAAATGGGCGACCCTTCGTTTTATAAACAGGACAGCCGGACCATAAGCCGCACAAACGCCCGCCTCGAAAAGTTACAGACCGATTTAGCAATCGCGTTTATCCGCTGGGAAGAATTAGCCGCTTTAGAGTAAGCTCTTGATTTATCTGGCTTAAACATCAGACCGCTTGAAAACAGGAAAACTCAATCGTAAGCAGTTTATATCGATAATATCTCCATCTAAAGACATAACAGGTTACGGTGTTTTGCTGGCAGTAATAATGTTACTTTGACTGACGCTAAAACCAGATTTTTGCTGATTTACAAAAGGCGTCCCTTGAGCTACTCTCGTCAAGGTGATATTACCTTTTTGGGGGAACTAAAAATGAGGTACACAATTTTAATTTTCGTTTGCATACTGTCAGCAATTCAATGCAAAGGAGCAAACCCAGAAAACCGACTGCGGGACATAAACGAGACGGTTTCCCAGCAGCGGCAGGACATAGAAAGCTGGTACGCGTTTTGGGTTGGCCAAATGAGACGCTCGGCTGAGCAGCGAGCCGGAAGGCTTAAATTTTCTGAAAGACAGATATGGACGGAATTTATAAGGATGACAGCTCAAACGCCTTTAGCCGACACCTATCTTTTAGATACTGCCCGAAGCTTCCAGGATAACAGGGAAGCGTTTGAATTGCGTACGGCTATAATGGATAATTTTTTCATAGACACAGCCGCCAACTTCCTAATGAACGCCGACGCACAGGCATTGCTTTCTTATATAGTCAATAACGACATTTATATAGCCGATGGCGAAGATCGAGACTTTTTGTTACGTACAGAAGCGAAAAAAATACTGCTAATTATGGATGAATTCGTACCGCAGCTGACTCGTCTCGAAAATCTAAGATCGCTTAAGTTGGCGGACTTGCGGCAATGGGAAATGGAGTCAAAGGAAGGTATATCCGAAGTTACGCAGCGGATAGAAACTCAGCCTAAATCGCCTCAATACGGTGTGGTCAGCGCTATCAGCTACGGTCCGATGGATGTATCGTGTATGGTTGAAGGTGTTGATGAAATAATAAAGCCTCAAGACACAATAAAAAATTCTATGATAAAGGACGTGAAGGTCGCCAAAATAGACAGGTACAAAGTTGAGTTTGAAAAGGATGGCAAACGGTGGGCACAGGCCGTAGGGCAAGCTGCCAAGCCTATGTGGAAAATTCGCGACCAGAAACAAAATTAGCGACAAAATATCAAGCAATTTTACCTATAAATTAAGGGTTTTGCCTATATGTAATATTTTGTATATCTATTACCTTGAAATCTAAGTTGTTTAAAATGCCTTAAACTATAATTTATTTAGGAGGTATTTAAAAATGTTAGCTGTAATAGAATGGAAAAGTCTCATTATTGACCCGATCCGTGAAATGTTGACCAAAATAATGGCCTATCTTCCTGTCCTGCTGGGAGCCTTGATCATTCTCACTGTCGGCTGGATCGTGGCCAAGGCCATCCGGCGGATTGTGGACTGGCTGCTCAAGACCGTACGCTTTGATATGATGGCAGATAAGGCGGGTATATCCGAAGTTCTCAGAAAGGGCAATCTGGAAACGACTGCCAGGGAAGTCGTCAGCGGCTTAGTGTATTGGCTGATTATGATTATGGTGCTGGTAATGGTTGTCAATGCTCTGGGGTTGCCCAAGGCGTCTGACATTCTGGCAAGCTTATTCGCTTATATCCCCAAGGTCATTGCGGCCTTGTTTGTACTTATCGTCGCCATGTTTCTGGCCAGCTTCGTATCGGGAATAGTTCGCACAGCCGCCGGCAACGCTAATTTACCCAGCCCTGATATCTTTGCAGGGATAAGTCGATGGGCAATTATTATTTTCGCCGTCACAATTTCGCTGGGAGAGCTTGGGATTGGAACGCTTTTGGTAACCGCGACCTTCAACATTATTCTTGGCGGCATTATCCTTGCTTTGGCGCTTGCCTTTGGATTAGGCGGCAAAGACGCCGCGGCAAGGTATCTTGATGAATTGAAGAAAACTCGTGATCAGAAACAAAGCTGATGAAGCTTTGAAAAATGAATATGCGGATTTGGTGCGTTAGGCAGCGGCTGTTTACCTCGGTACTAAACTCAAAAAATGAAAGGTTAGGATTATTATGCTTTACACTATCGCTGTCATTCTGGTTTTGTTGTGGCTCGCAGGATTACTAACTTCTTACACCATGGGTGGTTTGATTCACGCGCTGCTGGTAATCGCGGTCGTCGTTATCTTGGTTAGAGTTATCAGCGGACGAAAAATTGTGTAACTATCTTGTGAACGATGTATTTGGCAGCCTAATGAAAATTGAAGGCTTAGGTTGAAACATATTTTTAACATAGGAGAATTGTATGAAGAAGATTTTATTAACGGCAATATTTGTGCTGTCTCTGCTGTTTGCAGGGGGATGTAAAAGTAGCTGGGGTTCGGCTGGTCTTGGCGCCGCTGGTGGAGCGGTTGCCGCCGGAGGCAGTTATGAATATGTCTCCAACAGGGAAATGAAAAAAATAGAGCAGGACTATAGGGATGGCAAAATTGACCAGAGAGAATACGAAATTCGTAAGGACCAGATACAAAGAATGTCACTTTTGAAGTAACAACTTTGACCGCAAACCCCTGGAACAAAATTTCGCGTTCACTTTTCTAAAAGACTAAAAATATTGAAGAAAACAAGATAGTCTCTTGTGACAATGGTTGTGAGTAAAAAATTGAAAATTCTACTTGTAAATCCGGAAGTGCCAAACACATTCTGGAGTCTAAAAAGTGCCCTGAAATTTGTTTCTAAAAAATCGCTGCTGCCCCCGCTGGGGCTGCTTACAGTTGCGGCAATGCTTCCGGAAGCATTTGAGAAAAAACTGGTTGATATGAATGTAACCGCTCTGCATGACAAGGACATCATCTGGGCGAACTACGTATTTATCTCTGCAATGGTTGTTCAGAAAAAGTCTGTCGATCATATTATCGAACGCTGCAAGAAGCTGAACGCAAAAATCGTTGCCGGAGGGCCGCTGTTCACAGCGTTTCCGGAAGCTTATGTGAATATTGACCATCTCGTACTGAAAGAGGCGGAAATCACCTTGCCGGCCTTTCTAAATGACCTTAAAAAGGGATGTCCAGAATCCTTTTATACCTCTCGCGAGAAGCCGGACCTTAAAAGTACGCCAATCCCACAGTGGGATTTAATTAATATGAAAAAATACGCCCTGATGGGTATTCAATATTCGCGGGGATGTCCGTTTAATTGTGATTTTTGTGATATTACAGCTCTCCTTGGGCACAAGGTGCGCACAAAGACCGCCAGCCAGATAATCGACGAATTCGAAAGCCTTTATGTTCACAAATGGCGGGGTGACGTGTTTTTTGTAGATGATAACTTTATAGGAAAGCGACAGCAACTGAAAGACGAATTACTTCCGGCAATTATACACTGGATGAAAAAAAGAAATCGCCCATTTGCCTTTAATACACAGACCTCTATCGATCTGGTCGATGACGAGGAACTGATGACCATGATGGTCAGAGCCGGTTTCGACTGTGTATTCATAGGCATCGAATCTCCGAACGATTCAAGTCTGTCCGAATGCAACAAAATACAAAACACCGGACGCGACATTGTCGCAGCCGTCAAAAAAATACAGCAGTTCGGTATGCAGGTACAAGCCGGTTTTATTGTCGGTTTTGACAGCGACAAACCGGGTGTATTTGACAAAATGATAAGTCTCATTCAGGACAGCGGCGTGGTCACGGCAATGGTCGGACTGCTCAACGCTCCTCGTGGAACAAAACTTTATAAGAAGCTGATGAGCGAAAACCGATTAACAACGCCGCCAACGGGAGACAACATGGACTGTACAATGAATTTTATCCCCAAAATGGATATTCACGAACTTCTGGATGGCTATCAAAAAGTTCTCAATACTATCTACTCGCAGAAATACTATTGCAAGCGCATCAAAACTTTTCTTAAGAATTACAATTTCAGCGGCAATACACGGCTTAGGTTGCGATATTCCGGCATTAAGGCGTTTCTTAAGTCAATGTGGCAAATTGGTATGATAGAGAAGGGTAAAATTCACTATTGGATGCTAATAATCTGGTCGCTCAAAAATCCCCGTCGCCTCCCGCTGGCTATTCGTTTTTCAATATATGGCTCTCACTTCCGCAAGATGTTAAAAAACATGCACCCCCAGATGAAAGAACTTGCCTCGAACTCAATGAATGAATATAATACCGCTAACCATATATAGAAATTTTTACAGAAAGAGGCAAGTTAGCAACCCTTAAACAATCACACAATAAAAATTACTCGACAATGAAAAAAAGGGGAAACCATGAAAAGTAAAGTGGGTTTATGGATTGACCATAGAAAAGCTGTTATCGTGTTTCTTGCCGACCAGAAGGACGAAATAAAAATAATAAGATCGAATGTTGAAAAACAAAAACGACGTTCTGCCACTTCACGTTCGGGAGGTCCGTTTGAATCACAGGCAGTTCAATCAGACGATCGTCAGCAGCGAGGGTTTACCGGACATCTCAGCAATTACTACAATGAGGTAATTTCGTGTATTCGTGATGCAGAATCTATTCTGATATTAGGTCCGGGTGAGGCAAAAGGTCAACTCAGAGAACATCTTGAGCATGAACGGCTCGGCGGACTTGTAGTTGGTCTTGAAACAGTTGACAAAATGACTGAACCACAGATTGCGGCAAAAATTCGACAGTACTTTCTGGATTAAAACCAGCGTCGTCGAGCGTTGAGACGGAAAAACTCTAACTTATGGAAGAAATGCTTACAAACTCTCCAGGCCGACCTGACGATCGCGTTTGACCGACGGGAAGAACTGGCTGCTCCGAAATAAGCAGTTTGATTTTATGACATCTAATTTCTATAACGCTTGTTAGCATGCAACTTGATATCAGGAGTTTGACATGGAATGTAAAAAAGAAAAAAACCTGAAAAACTGTAATTGTTCATATCCAGGCTGCGGCAGAAAAGGCGTATGCTGTGACTGCTTAAGCTACCATCTGGCAAGCAGACAGCTTCCAGCCTGCTGTTTCCCCGATGATGTCGAACGCACTTACGACCGCAGCTTCACGGCCTTCGCCAAGGCCTGGAAGCTTTGACAGTCTCAAAGATTAGATTTGCAATAACACGCAAGCCGATTTATATTATTCAGCCGTAAAGACTACACTCAACAATTTTGTGACTTTTTGTTTTTTTGTGTATTTTTGGATGATATTGCTGTAACTTATTTACTTGCAATATATTGCCGTTGGGAATTTTTGTTTGGGATTTGTTGTTTTTTGATAATTCGAATTTGTCCTTCGATGTTGCTCAGGATGGTGAGCTTGTCGAACCATTTAGGGATTAGAGTTTAGAATTTTGATTGCGGCTTTGCCGTAATATAATTAAAAAGGGTTTACGATGAGACCAAAATTACTTATTTGCGGTGCAGCTGGACGGATGGGACGGCGGATTGTCGCCCTTGCCGCCGAATCGAAAAATTTCGACATAATCGGGGCAACCGAACAAGCCGGACATCCCGATTTAGGACGTGACGCCGGATTATTGGCTGGGATCGGCGAATTAGGGGTCAAGCTGGACAAGACCTGCGAAAGCAAAGCCGATGTGGTTATAGATTTCTCCCAGCCGCAGGCTGCCGAAACGACTATCGAATACTGCCTGACAAATAAAGCGGCTCTGGTAATAGGTACGACCGGATTAAGTGATGCTCAGCAGGCAAAATTAAAAGATGCTTCCAAATCAATACCCATTCTCTACGCTACAAATATGAGCGTGGGTATGAACCTTTTGTTCGGCCTTGTGGGAAAGGTAGCCAAAATGCTGGGTGACAACTACGATATCGAGATCGTCGAGCAGCACCACCGTCACAAAAAAGATTCGCCCAGCGGCTCGGCCTTGACGTTAGCAGAAAATATCTGCAAAGATACCGACAAAGATTTTCCAGCTTCACTGGTTCATGGCAGAGAGGGCAAAGACACCATTCGGCAAAAAGGAACTATCGGTATGCACGCAGTCCGAGCCGGAGATATTACCGGCGTCCATACGATTATTTACGGCACAGAAGGCGAAAGTATCGAAATAACCCACCGCGCATCGAACCGCGACACCTTCGTCCGGGGTGCGCTGCGAGCCGCAAAATGGCTTACAAAACAAAATTGTGGCCTCTACTCAATGGCCGACGCGCTGAAAAGTTAAACTAAATGCCATAAAACTGATAATATGTCAGTTTGAGGTAATGTATGCTCAGGATTAACTTGATATTAGCCGCAATTCTGGTATTTGCCGGCTGCACGGAACAGCCGCTGGCCAGAGAACGCGTCTGGGAAAAGGTAAAGATCGGCGACATGGCAACCCCCCCGCCGCTCGATGGCGATCAATCCATGCTCATCGCCGACCTGAGCATGTACATCATAGAACTGCCTGCGGAAAATATGAGCAAAACAGCCGCCATCTGGGATATTTTATATTCGCAGCCGATTCACTTCGCGGACAAGCAAGCCTTTTCTAACAACGGTTTTCTGGCGGGCTTTGGGGTCGGCCAGCTTTGGCAGAAGATTTCGGCAACGCTGGATGAGGCAAAAACCAAAAAGGTCGAAACGATCTCGATACTGCTGAGCGATTCGCAAAGCGAAGATATTGATATGCTCAGAATAACGTCGCCTAAAACCATATTCTACTTCGGAGCTGAAAAGAAAATGCTCCAGGCGCAGGCTTCGGCAGGCAAGCTCGCCTTTACTATCAAGGCTGAACGAATCCCGGGACAAAAAGGAGTAACCAAAGTAACCGTTGTTCCCAGTTTTGTCAAACCCAAGCTAAAGGCCATACCCGAATTAAGCAAAATAGAAAAAAATACGGATATATTCTTCTACCCGGCCTCTTTCACCGCACAAATGTCACCTGGAGATTATATCATGCTCGGCCCGCAGATTTACGCACCGGATCAGCCGACACTTGAACAGTTCTTTTTCTCACAACCCGCTAAAAGCGGGACAGTGCGGCTTTACCTGCTATTTTGCGGTAAGGTGGGATACTAAATGGCTGCGCGGGTTGCGATTATCCGATGCGGCGAATACGACCGCAAAAAAGTCCGTACAGCTCTCTATCGCTGCTTTGAACTGCTCGGCGGAATAGAGCGTTTTGTAAAAGCCGGTGACAACGTACTGATAAAGCCCAATCTCATCGCGCCAAAGTCGCCACGATACCCAACACAGACCCATCCGGCAATGATCGTCGAAACAGCAAGACTCCTGAAAGATTTCGGAGCCAAACCATTCGTCGCCGATTCACCCGCATGGGGCAGTGCCGCAAATTGCATCCGTACACTGCGTATTGATGAAGAACTAAAAACGCTCGGCGTTCCGGTAAGAGAACTTGATAAACCAAAAAGTTTTGATATCAGCGGGCACAGGATAAAAATAAGCAATGTCGCCGCACAAGCCGACGCCATTATAAACCTGCCCAAATTCAAATCGCATCAGCAGCTTGTCGCCACATTCGCCATAAAAAATATGTTCGGCTGCGTGCCGGGAAAACGCAAGGCATACTGGCATTTCGCCAAAGGTAAACAAGTCGAAGATTTCTGCACGTTTCTTGTTGCGATTTATAAATTCCTCAATCCCGCGATAACCATCGTCGATGCCGTCACCGTTATGGAAGGTCCCGGCCCCATCAACGGCCAGCCGCGACCGCTCGGTTTCATTTTAGCGTCCGCAGACCCTGCCGCACTTGAAGTTATCTGCGCACAAATTATCAGCCTTGATCCCAACCGGCTGCCGCTGCTGCAAGCCGCTCGCCGCGCCAAACTCGGCACAAGCAACTCTGCCGATATTGAAACCCTCGGCGACGACTATAGACCATATATCTGCACCGATTTTAAACACGCCGAACTTATCCCCGTCCGCTTTTCCCTGCCACGGATATGCAAAAGCACCCTAAAGCAGATACGCCTACTGTTAGCCGAAAAACTAAAAAAGTAAATTTCAGCAAATGCGGCAAAGCCCTCGTAGAGGGCGAAAGCTTAACAGCTCAGAGCCTGCCCTGAACGGAGTGAATGGGTCTAACGCCGAGTAGATTTGATACAATCATATTAAAGCCCGCATAGCGGGCGGCACATTAAAAATAGCCAAAATATTACAAAAAGAAAATTTGCAAAAAAACTGCAAAAAATTTAAGCTGAAATGACCCGTTCGGTCGTGTTATAGGTGAAAATGGTCATTTTCAAATAGCGATGAGGCGTAAATGCTCGAAGACAAGCTGCTGATATGGAAATTCAAGCAAGGCTGCGATAAGGCACTTACGCAAATCTATGAAAAATATGACGGCTATCTGGTTTCGGTCGCGACAGCTCTTTTAAATGACTTAAATACAGCGGAAGACGTGGTGCACGACTTTTTTGTTTCGTTTGCCCAGTCGGCTGAAAGGCTAAAAGTTGAAGGCAGCCTGAAGGCGTATATGGCGACCTGCGTTGCCAATCTTGCCCGTGACAGGATAAGAAAAATAAAACGCCAGCCTGTTGCATTCGATTGTTTATCCCCTGCCGAATCGCAAACAGAACAGCCGGACTTGCTTGCTATGCAGGATGAGCAGGCTGTCAGGCTGAATGCGGCATTTTCGCAGCTTCCGTACGACCAGCGGGAAGTAATAGTCTTTCATCTTCAGGGACAAATGAAATTCACGCAGATTGCGAAATTGCAGGATACATCCGTCAACACAATACGCAGCCGCTATCGCTACGGCATCGACAAATTAAGAGCACTATTGAATAGTGAGGTTATAAAATGAGACCGGTTAAAGATATCGAAAAGTTAGTTAAGCAATTTCGCATAACTCCGACCCCGCATAAGCGAGCCAAAACTCTTACCGATGCGTTAAAGGCACAGCAGAAATCGAACTTAAAAACCGATACCTCATTTAACATAAGACATATTATTATTAAAAATAGAATCCTCCACCTCACTGCCGCTGCGGCTGTCTTAATTGCGGTGTACTGGTTTGCGGTAAATAATAAAAAAGAATCTATTCCACAGGAACATCCAAAGACTGTAGTTGTAATCAAACCTCAAAAGACACCCGCTGAATTGACAAGCGTTATTTCGCTTAATATGGCTTTTCGTGACGGTGGTATGGACGCGGTGGAGCGGCAGTTTCAAAGAGCGGAAAAAAAGGTCTGCTCAACACCAAAAAAGAGTTTAACAATTGATCAATTGCTTTGTGAATTAGGCGAATGTGAAGAAATTTAGGAAAGGGACATATTATGAATACATTGAATAAATTCAAGAATGTCATTGCGAGGAGTGAAACGACGAAGCAATCTTCCTTATGCTTCAAAAAACGAGATTGCTTCGCTTCGCTCGCAATGACAAGGGGCCTTTTTAGAAGTTGCCTCAATAAATTAATCTTGTCGGCGGCGATATTTTTCTCGATGACTGCTTGCGCTTATTCCTATCCGCCTGACAACGCTGCGGTTCTATATTACAAAGCCGCTATGCTTTATAGGGGCAATGACGAAATGGACCTTATGTTTAGAGATTTTAATAAACGTAATGCCGAGCCTAACGATAAGATAATAGATTTTGTAAATAAAAACCGCCTTATTATAGATACCGTGCTTGACGCCTCCGAAGTAAAAAATTGTGATTGGGGACTGGATTTTTCACATGGTGTCGAAATGCAGTTACCACCTTTAGGGGATATGCGAAAATTAGCTTATCTGGTCATAGCGGATGCAAAGATTTCAGAAAAAACTGGCGATTATGAAACTGCGATAAGTCGCTACATGGGTCTTTACAGAATGGCACGTCATATAAATGACCGCGTATTTATAAGCAATCTGGTAGCTATATCAATAAATGCACTAACTAATGAATGTCTGACGCAGATAATTGGTAAGATGCCGCAGGATACACAAAGTCTGATGAATCTGAAAAACCAATTAATAGAAGTTGACAGCATCCCATTTTCAGTCAAACCGGCACTTTTGGGTGAACGAGAAGAAATGTTGACATCTATATCTCCCGAAAAAATATCAGACATAATCCGTCTTTGTGTGGAAGATGAGGCCACAAAAAAGAAATTGGAAAAAATAGCTTCTCTCGGCGAAACAGCCATTGAACGCAACAGGGCATACTTTGAGAATTATTACGCCGGTATTATTGCTGCTTTTGAAATGCCCTATGTGCAGGGCGACAGCAAGATCGAAAACTTGTATAAAAAGCTTAATGAAGATGCAAAAAACAACCCAGATGCAATTATAACTGGAACTCTTATGCCTTCAACACGTAAAATATTTTCACTTACAATACGGTGCAAAACTCATAACAATGCCCTCCGTGCTGCGATTGAGATTTATCTTGTAAAGGCAAATACCGGCAAACTGCCTGATGTGATTCCTGCTGGACTTCCGCTCGACCTGTTCAGTGACAAGCCGTTTATTTATGAAAAAACAACCGACGGTTTTACCCTCCGCTGTCAGGGCAAAGACTTAACAAAAGATGAAGCCTATGAATACAAATTCAAAGTAAAAAAATAATCTCAAGACTTGCTCGAAAAAAAACCGGACAGGTTCAATGCGCCTGCCCGGCTTTTTTTCTTCTTTCTTGCAGTTTGGTAGGATGGATAAATTTTTGCCCATGCGGTCTTTAAAAATCAGCGTCATCAGCGCAATCTGCGTTTAAACTCTTTTGTCCCTTTTGCCTGCCCCGACCTTTGGGGAGTGCCTTCTTGTGACTATTCTTGAAGTGCGTGTTTTACAAGGCTGTTCCTATACCTATCCCCTCTTCCTATTCCTATTAAACTCCATCTGTTTGTTTTGGTCATTTGAATTTTGGTTATTCGAATTTGGCTCGGATTTCGAGATTCGTGTTTCGGATTTACCTTCCTCCCAGTCCGCCCGGCACAGCACGCAGTGCAACGAAATTATACAATTCAGCACGCTAAAAAACGGTAAAAAACGAAAAAAAACGGCTGGAAACGGCCACATACGGAATTTTTCGGAAAAAAACGTCTCATAAAAAACATTATAGTGACACTAATTTGGCTTTTTTACTTGACAAGTATAACCGATTGCCGTTAAATTGGGTGAACAAGGCAACATAGAGAGCCTGAACAAATGGAGTTGTTTGAAAAAGAGAGGAAGTTTATGAAGGATTTATTTACGACAGGCGAAGCGGCCGAAATCTGCAAAGTCAGTCAGCAAACTGTAATACGATGCTTTGATTCAGGCCGGCTTGAAGGTTTCCGTATCCCCGGCTCAAAGTTTCGCCGCATCCCGCGACAAAGCCTCATTAAGTTCATGAAGGAAAACAACATACCGTTCGACGGTATCGATTCGGGCAAGAAGAAAATCCTTATCGTCGATGACGATGCCGAGATCGTCGAGTTGATGGTCGATGTGCTGAGCCGCGATGGCCGGTTCGACTTGAAGACCGCGTCCAGCGGCTACGAAGCAGGCATCCGCACCCAGCAGTTCCACCCTGACCTTATCCTGCTCGACTATATGCTGCCCGATGTAAACGGAAATGTCGTCTGCCGCACCATCAAGAAAAACCCCGAATTCGAGAACACTCGTATCATCATTGTCAGCGGAGTGGTAAAGGATGAAGAGATCGACGACCTTCTAAAATCAGGCGCGGAAGGCTTTATAAAGAAACCATTTAACATCATCGAGCTAACCGAAAAGATCGTCGGCGCGCTCGAAATGAAATGACCTCGAATATGCCGAACAACACCTTTGACCATACGGCAAAACGCAAAATGGAGATTGTCGTTCACAAGATTGACTCGCTCCAGCCGCTTTCCGTTGTTTCAAGTTCCTTATTGGCAAAGCTATGCACCGGCAATGCCGCGCAAATACTGTCGCAGGCCTGCCAATGTGACCCCATACTGCTTGCAAATACCCTGTTAATTGCCAAAAAAGCTGGTTTACCCCCTCAAAACCAGATTAACTGCGGTGAACTTATAGAAAAAATCGGCACTGAAAAACTGCTCGATATCCTTTTTTCCGACAACGCGGCACAGCCCTCTCAGACACAATTGCCCTTAATGCTTCATTCAATCGCCGTTGCCATTGCCGCTGAGGCAATTGCCGAAAAGTTAGCTGAAAACAGCGATTTTTCCATCGACCCCGGCCAGGCGTGGTATGCCGGCCTGCTGCACGATATCGCCAAATTCGTTTTCGCCCAGCACATGCCAAAAAGCTCCGAGGCCATAACCGCCCAAGCCGAATCGCAGCAGGTAAACTCCTGCGTAGTCGAGTCGCAGTATCTTGGAATGGACCATGCCCTTGTCGGCAAAAAAATCGCCCAAAAATGGAGCTTTGGTTCTCTCATAACAAACGCTATCTGGCTGCACCATAGCCCGATAGAAAAAATTGAAGCCGTCGTCAGCAAAAACACTTGCGGTATGGCTGGCATTTTGAGTCTTGCGGATAAAATAGCAAGACAAGCCAAGTTGGGTAATTCAGGCAGTTTCGACCCAGCAATCATCGAACCCCAATTGCTCGACTTCTTAGGCCTTTCAGCTGACCAAACCGATGCCGTCCGTGACATAATCGAAGAAAAGCTTTCCGAAATTACCCTATTTCTTGGTGTAGCCGCCAGTTACAGCACAGAGGATAGGCTCGCCGGACTGCAAAAAGGCATTAAAAACATGCTGAAAAACAAGGCGATGCTTCGCGGCAGCGGATCAGCCAATGTCACTGACAGGTTCTGTGCTGAACTTGTAGGCACAGCTTCGGCAAGTGAGGGAATAATTGAAACCGCGACAAAAATTGCGAAGCTATGGCAACGTCACTTCCAGGGGACACAGGTTAAAATATGCATCTATTGGACCTCTGGTGACAATATAGAAGCTGTAGCTTTGAATCGTGACGGCGAGGATGTCGTATCCATCGATTATAGCGGAGAAGAAAACATCCCAGCCGGTCAAGTTTATATCGGTCAATGGGATAGTTCAATGAGCTGGCTGATGGGTCAGGTCAGAAGTGAATTTGACCCGGCACGAACCAAGGTTATTCGTTTCGGTTTGAATAATGGCGGCGAAGGCGGAATAATCTTTGAAACGTATCAGCCGCTACCGGCTGGTCAGGCTGAATCGATCTTTGGTGAACCAGCAAGGGCTGTCGCAAAGATAATGGACCTTGTGACAAACGCTAAAACCGGAGAAACGCTTGCCGAAGAAATGCTATCCTACAAGCAAGAAAAGAAAGAGCCTGTTGGGCAATCTTATCATAGCGGCGATCTGGTCGATGATGATGAACGGGCAGCTCTGACCGAAATAAGCGAAGAAGAAGAAGAAGAAGAAGAAGTCGATGAAATGTTAGTTGAACCTCAGCCGCCGAAAAAGGAATCGGATGGTGATGGCGATTATACGATTGCCCTTGCCGAGATGGCGGCTGGTGCGGCTCATGAATTGAATAACCCACTTTCGGTTATCACCGGACGCAGCCAGCTGCTTAGCGAATCGGAAGATGATGAGCAGAAGAAAAAGGACTTGCGCACGATAAGCGAAAACGCAAGACAGATCAGCCGCATCATCGACGAACTGATGAGCTTTGCTCGTCCGCAGATACCCAAACCACATGTATCAGAATTAAAGGCAATCATTGAGGATGCTGTTTCGCTGGCGGCGCAGAAGACTGGAACCGGACACGTTAATACACAAATCAGCATCAGCCAAAGTGCAGAGCAGGTCTATGTCGATTCGGCACAGATCAGCAGCGCACTTGCGAATATCATCGCCAATTCGATAGAATCTTATAAAAGTGATATGGGGCCTGTGAAGATTACCGCTGAGCGAGCATGGGACGAGGTGGCGATAAGAATAAGCGACCTCGGCTGCGGGATGAATGCCCAGACAATAGAAAAGGCGACGTATCCGTTCTATTCAGCCAAGCCCGCCGGACGAAAGCGGGGGATGGGGCTTGCCTATGCTTCGCGGATGGTTCAGCTCAACGAGGGGAAACTTCGCATCGAAAGTGAAGAAGGCAAAGGCACTACGGTTACAATAAAACTGCCTGCCGATACCACGGAAAAAGCCTGATCCACTAAATTCTTCTCAAGTCAACACACAAACAATTCTTTCACAAACATTACATCGCTTATTCTATACCTGAAAATTAAAAGTAGCATCATGTGGTATACTGGTTATAATATGTGGCGGTTTAAGGGGTAATATATGAGCGGGCTGCTGCTTATAGGGGTAATAATTGCGCTTGGATTTATAGGCGGTAAGATAGCCGAGCGAATCCGACTGCCGAAGGTGACCGGTTTTATTCTCATGGGAGTGCTGCTGAATCCGACGCTGCTGGGTCTTACACCGAAGGATTTTACGCAGCATACCGATGTTGTCATTAATATCGCGCTTTGCTTTATCACATTCGCTGTCGGCGGGAGTCTGTTTTATCCGAAGGTGAAGGAACTTGGCAAAACCATCCTTTATGTCACGATATTCGAGGGCGAGTTTGCCTTTATCGCGACTGTCGGTGGGCTATTGGCCGGCTTTATCTTTCTTGGCGGAGCAAATGAGGGATGGATGAAGACATTTATTCCGCTGAGTCTGCTGCTGGGATGTCTGGCGTCGCCGACGGATCCATCGGCAACATTGGCTGTCGCGCACGAATTCAAGGCCAAAGGAGAGGTGACATCGACGGTGCTGGGGGTGGCAGCCTTTGACGATGTGCTGGGAATAATTAATTACAGTATAGCAATAGCGATTGCGGGCATTTTGGTTTCACAGGATCAGATGCGTTTTTCTTCAGTTGTTCTGGGGCCTGCGGTACAGATATTTGGCGGTATACTGCTTGGTGCAGCAACGGGGTTCGCGTTTAATATAGTAGGCTTTTTGCTGAAAAACGAAGCTGAAGGCGCGTTGATAGTTCTTATTCTGGCGATGCTGTGTTTGTGTTTCGGGATAGCCGAATTCATCAATGTCGATGAACTGCTGGCTGTAATGGCGATGGGCGCTATCGTGGTGAATTTTAATCATCGCAGAGAGAAAATTTTCAGGGTGCTCGAACGATATACTGATGAATTGATCTTTGTGCTGTTTTTTACGCTGAGCGGGATGCACTTGAATTTTTCTGTTCTGGTGAAGTATCTGCCTATTGTGATATTATTTGTCACGTTCAGGACGATAGGCAAGATCGGCGGTGCAGCCACCGGCGCACATCTTGCCCGTGCCGATGCTAATATCAAAAAATACGCATGGAGGGGGTTGATACCACAAGGCGGCATCGTTGTGGGGCTTGCGCTGATAATCAAACAAAACGCGAATTTTTCACAAATCGCGGATATCATTATCAGCGTCATTATCGGGACAACTATTATTCATGAGATCATAGGACCTATCCTGTCAGAATCGGCATTGAAAAAGGCGGGAGAGATAAAATAGGAAAGGAATTGCTTGTACTTGTGAAGTTACGGGGTATAATAAGACCTCAATATAGAACAAGGGGCTATGTTTACGCCGCCCAAAAATCGATATCTGTGTCTTAATTTTAATTTTCTAAAGCGAAAGGAAAAAAAATGGACTCAATGACAAAACGATTAGGGGCAGAGTTTTTCGGAACATTCTGGCTGGTTCTGGGCGGATGCGGCAGCGCGGTACTTGCCGCGGCATTTCCAAATGTGGGGATCGGACTGCTTGGAGTCGCTCTGGCATTCGGCTTAACGGTGTTGACGATGGCTTTCGCTATCGGTCATATTTCCGGCTGTCACCTCAACCCAGCGGTATCGTTCGGGCTGTGGGCAGGCGGACGCTTTTCAACAAAGGACCTGATACCGTACATTATCATTCAGGTATTAGGTGCAATCGCCGCCGGAGGTGTGCTGTTCGTTATCGCAAGCGGCAAAGAAGGATTCAGCGTAACCGCGAATTTTGCCTCGAACGGTTACGGCGAACATTCACCGGGAGGATATTCGCTTATAGCTTGTCTGGTATGTGAAGTTGTTATGACAGCCATGTTTCTTATCGTGATTATGGGTGCGACCGATAAGCGTGCGCCGCAGGGATTTGCCCCAATAGCCATTGGCTTATGCCTAACTTTGATTCATTTAATCAGTATTCCGGTGACAAACACATCGGTCAATCCGGCTCGCAGTACCGGCGTGGCGATTTTCGTAGGCGGCTGGGCCGTATCGCAGCTTTGGCTTTTCTGGGCTGCTCCTATTGCCGGCGGTATCATTGGCGCTTTGGTGTATCGTCTGCTCGGCAGCGAGAAGAAGTAAGTCGAAAGTTTGGAGAACGAACATGGCAAAGAATACGGCCTTGAAGATTTTGAATCCATTGTTGGGATTGGTTCTTGTCAGTCAGGCGGTAACGGGACTTTTTGGCGCGAAGATAGGCCCAGAAGCCTTTGAGGTTTTACATAAAGACAGCGGTATTGTGTTGGCTGCTCTTGTCGCCCTTCATGTTGCGCTGAACTTTAACTGGGTTAAGGGCAGTTACTTTCGCAAGCACTGAAAATTTATTTAGATCGACTCAAAAAAGTGTTTACTTAGAAATTCAGCTTTCGAACTTGTAGCCGACTTCTCGAAGTGTGTGGATGAACTGCGGGCTATGCGGGTCGGGCTCGATCTTGTTGCGAAGTGTGGTTACGAATCTATCAACGCTGCGATGCCCGGCAAAACT
>JAQURJ010000027.1 GCA_028715705.1 Phycisphaerae bacterium
AGGTTTTTCGCCGTCAAATTGACATGAATAATCGTGATTTTGTGATAGTAAATTCAAATTTTAATCAAAAAAATATTAACTGAAAATTTTGCCCTCTAAAACACGATTTTTAGAGGTGCCCTTAATTTATAAGATATCAACTTTCACAACACCGCCTAATATACTCCTGCTTTAATACAGCATTAACATTATCAATTAAACTCAAATTAGTGCTGTTGGATATTTTCTCAAAAATATTTCTGAATGGATATGCCATTTTAACAATAGAGCCAAACAAATTAGAATAAGCAATGTTAAGGTTGGCATATTCTTTAGTAAAGCCAAACACATCTATAAGGAAATCCTGAACATTAGTTTTGTGATGGATACTTCTACTGCCGTCTAATACATATTTAAAATTTCTTTGGTTTATATAGTATTCTAAAACACCCTGGATAAATACATAGCTTGAATATGAGCGTAAATAAGATGGGTCATACCAAATGCTTTCCAAAAAAACCGCCTTGTTTTGAATGTAATTTTCCGAAAAACCTATAAGTTTATCTTCATGAAAAACCCCATAAAATTCAAAGGCGTCTCTATATTTTTCAGCTACGAAATTTTTTTTTCAAATTCATCTTCGGAAACAACGAATCCTTTACGACCATACCGTTGTTCAGCACAAAGGTAAATCTTATAGCCATACTCTCTTATTTCCGACAGAGTAACAACCCTGGTAACATTTTTTTTCATCCCTCGTCTTATTTTGCTTCTTGTATTCCTGCTGGCTTCCTGAATATCCCAGGGCTTTCTTCTTAAAACATACCACCACTGGGATTCGTCAATTTGCCCAAATTTCGTACTCCATCTAACAAAAGGCCTTCCAGATTTTTCAACAACTTTCAATGCTGTTTGTTTTGATATAACGGGAACACAATGCGGCAAATATGCCGGCATCATAAAACCTTGATATTCATACCAGTCGATGTTATCCACATTAACCGCATAATAACCAAGTTCTTTTAATACTTTAGAGTAGCTGTTTTTTAAGATACCATTCATTTCGATCATTTCTTCTAAAAATCAACAAAACTAATCAGTCCCCATAAGAATTTTCTCTGTATAAATGTGCTCACAAATCCCCCCCCCGCTTTTTCTATTCCATGTATACTGGGCAAATTGCTCAAAGATGCCCAAATCCAGAAAGTATTTGTCGGCAACCTGTTGGAACAGAGTGTTTCATGTATCTGAGATGGATAAATTTTATTGCCACGAAACTCGGGCGAAGTTATACAGGATATGATAGAAAAAGAATCATCTTTTAAGAAATGATACCTTTTTCTTAGTTTCCTATTAGGAACAATCCATTGTACATAAACTAAATTACCCTTATTGTAGCCGAGTAAAATAAAGGTGTTATCAGATCCATACCTAAATTTAAGGTATAATGCCGCTATCTTTCCTTGAATTTTCCTGATATCTTCCCACTGTTTATTGTTTATTTCTTCAAGTTTTAAAATTTCTGTTTTAATCTCAATTCCAGGAAAACAATGTTTTGATGGGGCCCTTTCAAAAATATAAAGATTAAATTTTGTTTTTGAACAGCAAGACACCTTATTACCACTTTAAGCTATATAATATAATTTTTTATGCGATTATCTTTATTTAATTTGAACGGCTTTTTCCAGGGACCGCAGTACCCGGCCGGCTGATTTATCGCGGCTGAATTTTTCTTCGGCTAATTTTCTGGCATTTTTGCCCATTTGGTTTAGATTTTCGCGGTTTTTGGCCAAGAAAAGCACTTTTTCAACAAATTCATCCAGATCGCATAATTTACATCCGAGGCCAGCGTTTTGGCTTTCTATAATTTCTCTCTGCCAACCGGAATAATTTAAAAGTACCGGTTTGCCTGCACTTAAGGTATCAAAAAATTTATTGGCAGAGTTATGCTCTATTATAGGGTAGTTTCCTATAATGACAGTTCCCACATCAGCAGCAGCAAAAAACTCCGGCAGTTTGCGTTTGGCAACTGGCGGTAAAATCTGCACATTGTCAAGGTTCAGCTCTGTCAGCCTTTTTTCAAGAGATAGTTTCTGGTTGCCCTGTCCAAGTAAAACGAACAGGATGTCTTTATTTTCTTTTAGTTTTTCAGCGGCATCTATAATAAAATTCAGGCTGTTGACTTTGCCCATAGCTCCTGCGTGCAGAAAAACGACTTTTTTGTCCCAGCCATATTTTTGTCTGATTACTGAGCCATCTATATCCGAATGAAATAATTCTGTATCAGAGCAGTTGGGGACGACAATTATTTGTTTGGTTTTATCCGGAAAAACTTTTTTTATTCCTTCGGCCATCCCGGGCGATAGGGCAACTATTGAGGAGGCATTTTTGTAAATTATTTTTTCGAGGCAGAGAAGGATTTTAATCAGTATTTTATTTTTTATTATTCCAAGTGCGATTGGAACTTGCGGCCATTGGTCGCGAACCTCAAAAACAAAAGGAATTCGCTTGAGCCATTTGATAACAACCGCGGGCACTCCAACCGTTAAAGGTGTGCTCGTCGCGTAGATAATATCAACATTTTTCTGTTTGCAGCCTACAATTATGCTCATAATGACAAAGCTAATGAAAGTAAATATTCTTCTTAAAAAAGACTGCTTGTTGCTATAGTGTCCGCCGGCAATAATTACCTTGATTCCATCAATACTCTGTGTTTTTTTGCTGTAATCAAGGCCTCCTACATCACAACGGCCCGTTATTACGGTTACCATGTGGCCGGCTTTTATCCATCGGCGGGCGAATTCGTAGCTTCTGGTTCCGGTGCTGCCGGCTGGAATAGCGAAATGCTGATGCAGGTATAAAATGTGCATTGAAGTTTTGCGCCTACAAAAATAATTATATCTTACGGTTTTGTGTATGAAAAAGATTTTTGAGTATTAAAGAAAATATCATGGCAAGGATGACTTTTTAGCTGTTGTATTTTTGTGTTGTGCAGAAAATCATGGTCAAAATCGGTCGTTTGGCCTGCGTTTTTTCCCGGTATCGGCAAAAGCCGAACGCCGAGAGGTTTGTCAAGTTTAGTTGCTATTGCAGCTATGTCGAGCATAATTGACGCCATTTGTGCTGCGGACGTATCACCTGGTATCGGCACCATATCAATGCCACAACCACACATTGTAGAAAAAGCTAACAGTGAATCAATGGGCAGAGCTAACGGTTCATTATTAACAACACCAAGCCTGGGATCTTCAAGGACTGAATACATAACGCCATTGAATCCGGTGGATTTTATCTTGCTTATTGTTATCATCGACTTGATTATATTAGTTAAAAAACTGGTTATGAAAGTTGTGCCGCTGCTACCGAAACGCTCGACACCAAGCAACTCAACCAAGAACGCAACGCTGTGTTCCGGGTGTTCCGGGTGGGGGGCCAGTGATGCATCAATGCCGTAATATTTAATCCCTGTAGCCTTTTCAATTCTTTCACTTATATTGTTTATATTTTTTAGTATCGGAGCGGCCTTTTCTATAATGTTGTCTCTAATTTCTTCGAGAGATCTTTCTTGATTTTGGCGTACCACCTCTACGCATAACGGGATGAGTTCCAATGCAATAGAAAAACCGTTGTTACCTGAGTGGTCAGTGAATGGGAAAAATGCACCGTTAGGTTTGCAGTTAAAGGATACTCCACAGCGAAAATTATCAAATCCATTATCGCTAAGCTGTGAAACTCTGTGTACGAAATTTGAGGCCTGATAAAAGGCATTTATATCAAGTTGATTATTTTCAGTAACAATGTAATTAATAAAAGCGTTTTTATGTTTTTCAGCTATTTCTACAGCAATGTCATTAATAATACCCGTTTTTTGTCTGAAAGCATAAAACGGCACAGAAAACCAGCGAATGCCAATATCCTTGCAAAGAGTAGAGACTTGCTCCACTGACAAAAGAGTCTTATGAGCATCGGCTTTATCTGCTACAGTAAAACGAGGCAGTGCTATTCTTTGGGTTCGAGATTCAAAGCCACTATCTGTAAAAATGGTATTGGCCTCGGTAAAGAATTTTTCGATATCAGAGGTTATTTCTTTCCTTCTTTTCTGATCCCAGTTAATTCCCAGTGTAACAGAACGTATCTTCATTTAATCCCTCTTGTTCTTTAATAAGTACAAGCCATCCCAAAACCTCAAAAAACACCGTTTATAGCATTGAAAACGCTTATAATTGAGGTTTTGGGATAGGCTCTACTCAAACTCTATACATCTTCTGCGGTAACCATATTTCGAACGACTGCCCTGAACTTGCCACCGGAAGTTCGCTCTATTCTCTTTACAAGTTCAATGGCCACTTCGGCCCGGCCAACACGTGCTAACAGACTTAACTGGATTTCTTTGCCATCATTTTCTGTGTAAGCCTGACTTGGCACAACCCTAACACGAAACTTATCATAATCATCCTGGACAATCTGTGCTTCAACAATGCCACGAGTACCTTTGAATACGGGGTCCAGTCTTCCTATTCTTCGGCCATCACGGGTAATGAGAACATCGTCAATTCGCCCTTGGATTTCCTTTAACACCGGCAGCATACTTCCACAGGAGCATCCTTCAGACTGCAAAGCGCCTGTATCTCCTACCCTGTAACGAATGAAAGGCTGAACCTTGTTAATCAAACTGGTACAAACCAGTTGGCCAGTCTGGCCAATCGGTACGGGGTTGTTATTGTCATCGAGAACTTCGACAATTCCTACTTCCGGGCTAAGGTGCATTGAGCCGTGCTGACACTGGGCAGCAAAGACCACCTGCTCGCCACAGCCATACTGGTCATGAGTTTTGCAGCCAAATGCCTTCTTGATGGCGTCACGCTGATAATCGAAGAGCGTTTCGGCGGTGGCAAAGCAGGCCTTGAAAGGCACCGGCTCGATGTTGTTGTCCAATATATATCTGGCGAGGGCATATAAAGTTGAGGGCATAGCTTCGAGATAGTCGGCTTTGAACTTACGCAGCTTATCGATATAGGAGACAAGAAATTCCGGCGATAAATGGTAGCTTGAGATATATAACTGTTTCCATCGCCGGTTATAAACCCAGAAAGGCGGCTTGCTTCTATCCGGAGAGGCAACAAGATGACCGAAACTGCTGACGGATTTATTGGTTCGTCTTCGCATATCGGCCATTGCGTGGAAACGCGCCTCATTATATGCCCATACAATTGAATTCATTTTCACATCACGGTACAACTCAAGCGGTGTGCCTGTTGTGCCGGAAGTGTGGCCGACCATAAGTTTTTTTATATCAAGCGTCTCATCCAGCAGGCATTTTGGGTCTGCACGGATAATTTCTTTTTCCAGAACCGGCAGCCGTTGTAAATCATCATGGGTTTTAATGCTTTCAGGGTCAATTCGGTTTTCTGAAAACAGTTTTCTATAATAAGGCACTTTTGCTGCTGCGTGGGCAATAAGTGATTGCAACTGCTCGGACTGGTACTGAAAAAACTGTTCCGGCGACCATTTTTCCCGCTTGGCTATCTGTTCAAATGTTTTTTGAAACACAGGCCCATGGCGTTGTTTGTCCAGCTTTATGGAATTAAGTGATGCCAACCAGCACTTAACAAAATACGGCGATTTCCAGTATAATTTTTGAAGTACTGAATTCACAGGGGTTCCTTTCTTGGCTTACAAATTTAGCTGGTTATCCTGAATCGGCTTCGGCAAGACTATGGTAAAACCGAGTCAGCTCTTTGGCCCGCTCTGCCCAGTTATATTTCTGCACGATAGTTGCCCTTGCAGCATCACCGAGGCGCTGTCGTAAATCCTTATTATGTATCAGGAGATTTATGGCCTCAGCCAAAGCTTCAGAGTTTCCGGGTTCAATGAGAAATCCGTTTTGCTCATCCTGAATAACATCAGGTATACCTCCGACAGGAGTTGTGATGGGCACCAGACCATAGCTCATGGCTTCAAGCAAGCCGATGGGCATACCTTCGGCATATGACTGCAGAATGTAAATATCCGCTTGTCGGTAGGCACTATCTTTATCTTTACCTATAGCAGGACCCTGTATTTCCACTGTTCGAGATAAATTCAGCCTGGCAATTTGCTTTGCTATGTTCTCCCAGTCATGCGTTTTGGGTCCGGCCAGTACAAAACGACAGTTATCCAGGCAGGCCTTTTGATTTTCAATGACACTAATTAATTCATATATTCCCTTACGCTTTTCAAAACGTGACATAAACAGAATCGTCGGTTTCTCCGAAGTATCTCTGTATTCGGGTATATCCGGCACAAAAACGCTGTTGGTCATGACAACTATTGCTTTGTCAGATATGCCAATCGACCTGAAAAAGTCGCGCCAGTGTTCAGATAATACTATCACAGCGGAATTAGCAGCCAGCATATACCGAATGAGTCGACGCATAAAACTATTGCTTCCATAATAGAACTCTTTAAATTCTGCCCCGTGAATGTGGAGTGTTGGTTTTACGCCCATCATCTGAGCAAGGAGCACCATAACGCCTTTTACATAAAAGCCGGTGTACGAACTGGTGTGAATATGAGCAATATCCGGATGTTTGGTCAGGAGCATGGCTATCCATACAAGAGTAATGCTGATGCTGTTGAGAGCCCGTAAAGTAAAACGCAGCAGACCACGGGTTGTAAAAACGCTCTTGATTAGAATCGCCCTGCAAAAAGTAATATCGAACTCTGAAGACAGCGATGTATTGAGGTAATCCTGACAATAGGTCTCCATTCCTCCAAGTGGCGGCGGAAGAGGCCCGTTAATTAAAATTGAAATTTTTCTTTTTCTGGTCAAATTAATCTACCCTTTTTTTCTTTAACAAAGGTTTACGAGACATCATTGAAATGCTGCCGATTATTAAAATCCTGTTTGTAAATCGATATAAGGTTTTTTGCCATAACATAAGGAGTTAGCCGTTCATGTACTGTTTTCGCTCCTTCCCGCCCGAGCCGCTTTCTAAGATCAATATCGTCGAGCAATTCGGCCACCCTCACTGCCATTGCCTCGGCATTGTTTCGTGGAACAATAAAGCCGCTCTTTCCATCGACAATAAGCTCATATATCGAAGGATAATCCGTACTGACAACGGCAATTCCAACGCACATAGGTTCTATTAAAGCGTTTGGAAAACCCTCGGAATCAGAAGTTAAAACGGCAACATCCGTGGCTGCAAGTATATCAGGAATATCTTTTCTGTTGCCAAGAAATATTACATTATCCGATATACCCAAGGATTCACATTTATCTTCAATCGTTTTTCGCAAAGACCCGTCACCTATGATTAAAAATTTGACATGCTGTCGCCGCTTCAAAATTACAGAGGCCATTTTCAGAAACATCTGGTGGTTCTTTGCCCTCTCCAGCCTTGCAACCATCGCAACTGCAAGCTGTTCTTTGGTCATCCCCAATTTATGTTTTGCCGCATCTTTTGACAGATTTGATTTGAATGTATCCGGACAAATGCCATTATAAACCACGGAAAATTTCTTCGGATTGATTTTAACGGCAGCAGCCATAGCATCGGCAATCGCTTTGGAATTGACTATCCAGCCGGTCAGCAGTTTATTTACAAATCCGTGAGAAATACGAAAGATTATGCTTTCGTTGTATATGGACCGAAATCCTCCGAACACCCACTTTATGCCGGCCAGTCTCGCAGCCAATGCACCAAAGATGCTTACAGTACCCTTAAAAGCATGAACCACGTCAAAGTTTTCCTGCCGTAAATACCTGGCTAAAGCGCAGATTCTGCCTATTCGTAAAAAGCCTTTGGATTTAATCTGCACTAAATCAATATTGTTCTGTTCTATGAAATGCTGAAATTCAATATTGGGATAATAGATAATTACTTTTACGTTGTGTCCCATCTTTTGAAGTTCGGCGGCACTTAGCAGCAATTGTCTTTCAGCCCCTCCGGTTGTAAGTGCGTCACTCAGCATTGCGATTTTCATATTATCCTGTCTCGCTACACCGCTTTATCATTTTGCGCCCTGATAGACGATATTGATTTAACTAACATTGTGCTTTTTCATCATTTCTTCATACATATCAACCAACAGCTCTGTTTGCCGCTGGAGATCAAAGTTCTCACGGGCCCTCTGCCGGCCCAATTGGCCCATTTTTTTTCGTCCGGACTCATCTCGCAGAAGCTCTGCCAAGGCAGCGGCCATATCTTCAGGCGAATCCGGCTCGACGAGAACACCGCTTTGCCCATCCAAAACTACTTCCGGAATTCCACCGACTTTCGTACCGACTACGGCCAAGCCTGCGGACATTGCCTCCAGTATTGCAAAACCCAACCCTTCAACCCGCGAAGGTTGACAATACAGGTCGGCACATTCAAGAATGTTTCTAACGTCGCTGCGATGCCCTGTCCAGATAACATTTTCGGATACACCAATATCTTCGGCGAAATGCCGCAGTTTTTCAGTTTCTTTTGGGTCCCGCGAACCACCAACTTCCAGAAGACGCAGTCGTGGAAATTGCTGTTTGAGAATGGCCACGGCTCTTAGAAGAACATCAATCCCTTTCATCGGATTGTGAAACGCCACGCAGGCAATAACAGGGACATTCGGGTCCAGGTTAAATTCATTCCTCATTTGAGAACGAGTTTTTGTGGCAGGGATACTGGTTATTCCGACATAACGAGTCATCATTTTATTACCGGCCAGGCCCAGTTGTCGGTACTGCTCGTGCACCGCCTCAGAAACAGTAAATATTCTTTTGGCCAGTCGGCATCGAAGCCAGGCTACTAACCTTGATTTCAGGGGGTAATTCTCTATAAGCTGTTTGGTCGCACCGGTTCGAAAAGAGAGAATCGGCAGCGGTACCCTAGCTATTCTGGCTGCAATTAAAGCCAATAATGACGCTGGATTAAAATGCGTGTGAATCAAGGTGATACGATGTCGCCTTAGCCAGAATATCATCTTAATTAAAAATCGCAGGTTTTTTCCGCGGGCAGGCATTATTACGATTTCCCCCCCGGCTGCTGTTATATCATCTGTTATTTGTGTATTCCACGGGGATTCCTCGAAACAACAGTAGAACTTATGACCTCTTTTGCTGCACTGCTCGGCCAAGGTAACCATAAACCGCTCATAAGCCCCGTATTTCGTTGAACTCATACCTGTAACATTAGCGATTTTCAATATGAAATTTCTCCCTGTGCAATAAAATGAGTAAGTAGTTTAACAAATTTCAGTCTCCCATTGAGACATCTGTTCCAGCACACCTTTGGGATCCATGCTTAACTCGATAGGACGCATTTCTTCATGCCGGACGGTCAAAAGAATAATACCCAGAAACAGAACATAAATTTTACTCATAAAACCGGTCAATGTCATATTCGCTAAGATAAGAAAAGTCCAAGCCATCAGACAAAACAACTTTGGCAATATATCTTTGATTCTTTGTATTCTGATAAACAATGTTGCATGGAATCCAAAGAATGTTATCAATCCCACTAATCCTAAATCACCCATTATGGTAAACAAATCGCTGTGTGCTACTTTCATAACTATCCATCTAGTCATTGAAAGTCCTGCTCCACGAAAACCCGTTTCATAAAAAGTTTTTACATGTGCTCGCCATATACCTATGCGTCCTCCGGCCTGAACCCCCTCTACGAAAATACTTTCAAATCGATCCTGTATCCCACTGCCTATAAAACCAAGTTTAATTATCGCAAAAGCCAAAATTCCGCCTATTGTCATCACAGAAACCATTATGATAAGTCGTTTACCTAAACCAGCTCCTTTAAGCATTATTATGCTTGACAAAACCGCAACCGGCAAGAATAGGTATGTTGCCCGTCCTTTCAGTAAAATGATAGCAACAAGCAGAATCATTGCCCCACCAATAAAAGCTAATCTTTTCACAATACCCGGAGATGTAAGAATCATATATATGCTTATAAACACACCCAACGCCATATATCGACCCATAATATTAAGATTCTCGGTTTTACTGTATTCATCCCCCCCCACAACAGCAGTTACCATTGCTCTTTCTTTGCCAGCTAAAGTTGCGTGTGTATCTCTGGTTTTAATAATACCGATGGCACTGAACAAACAACTTATCAAAAGTACCAACATCGCCCCTTTAATAGCAACCTTCGTTCTTATATGAACACACATTATCAATGGTATTCCATAAATCAAAGTCAGAGTCAGGCATGAAGATAGTGCCGGAATCGGATAAGGTGCCCACAAAACACCCATTATCGCCCATGCAATAAATGCAACTATCCAGTAGGCACAAGAATCCCATTTTCGGGGAACTGCTTTTAGAAGTTTCGGTACTGAAACAACTAGTGCCAAAACACCAACAAGCTTGCTCACAGTCGTAATTCCAGGAATCGCTGATATCATCCACTCTAAAGGGATAAGACCTATAAAGACGTATACTAAAAAAGCTGGTCGAAGAATTGTATGCAAAATGATACCCAGAGCTATAAATAGACCTGAAATCATAAGAACACCAGAAAGTGCAAATATCGCGGCAACAAAAAGGAGCGGTATCCATATCGCCATTGTTAGAAGTAATTCACCGCCGATTGTTCTTTCAGTTGGTCTGGCCTCTTCTAATGACTCAACAGAATCATTTACGGTGTTCGAGACATATATTTCATTTTCATATTTTGTATACATAACGGGCTATCCACATTCATAGCGAATGTGATCTTTTTCGTTTTTCATATCATGTTTATTTTGCCAGTTCAGTGAAATTGCTTGAAAGATATTTTCTTTTTTAATTCCAGGATGATTCTGTTGAAAATCCTCCGGACATCCCATACTACGTAATCGAACAGCAAAGGCTTTTTATTCAATGCCTTTTTATAGACCTCAACCAGTTGTTCTGCGCCGATTTGTGCATCCATCTGAGTTCTTACATATTCATAAGAAAAGTCGGCCAAGCGTTTCTGTGCATTTACATCGTTCAGCAGGTTTTCCAGCAAAACGGCCAATGAACGGCGAGGCGGCTGACAGTATCTAAAGTGTCGGCCGGAAAAGTTATAATAGGCGATGTTGTCGACATTTTCCGGTTTTACCACTTCGGCCTCACCATTCTCACCAAGGACTACTACGCACTTTCCGCACGCCATCGCTTCCAGTATCCCTCGTCCGTGTCCGATCACAATATCAGCACAATTATAGAACCGGTTGATTTCCTTCAATCCAAATATCGGACCGATGAAACTAAGAACCGGTCCGGCCTTGCTCTTTGTGTTGATCCGAGCAGCCTTTTCTCGAAGGTCCGACAGCAAGGGCCCTTCTCCCGCAACGACGATATGCACACCCTTTTTGTGTGTACTGAAAGCTTTCGCAGTTTCGAGTATCGTTTTCAGCCATGGCTTTTTACCCGATGACAGACGCATTGTCATAACGATCTTTTTCTCCGATTTATGAAACGCGTATTGTCTGATAAAAGCCGGTTCTACCCCCTCGGGCTTATAGGTGCTCCTGTCTATTCTTGCCCGTATCAGATGCAGGTTGTCCTCAACCATGTGGAATGCGCCCAACGAGTTTTCCAGCTGCTCCCGGCTGAAAAAGACTGTATCAGTTCGCTTAAGCGGCTTTTCACGTCCAGGTCCACCCGCTATCGTAAGCACAAACGCTTTTCCTGACAATACAGCGGCCAGATGGGCACATCCGATACTTGGAAAATCCTGGGCGTGGATAATATCCACCGAGCATTCTTTCCCAATTCGAAGAATTCGGCGGACGCCGGAAGTGGTGGGAAAACGCGGATACTTTTTCAGTTCGGGGATGGAAAAAAATTCAGCACCCGCACTCGTGAACTCTTGCACCATTTCCTCGACAGCGCCGAATGACAACACGATAACATGATGCCCCATCGCCTCCAGGTTTCTTACCATAGCAAGTGCGGATTTGTAGTGCCCGCCGATCCGAGGCGGGTAGCCGAAAACATACATGACTTTCAATGCCTGCATAGCTTAATTTTCTTTCTTTATTAATTTGGCAGCGGTGTTCCTGATTAGGCGCTTACCATATTCCCAGTCTGAATGCTGGAGAAAAAGCACCTCTGAGAATCGGGTTCTGGTAATCTTTATGTATACAATGAGAAACAAGAGAGTCCAAACTGTATAGATGACGCTCACGCTCAATCCGGCTCCAATCGCACCATATTTTGGAATTAGCAGCCCGCATGTCACTGCCGCTACGGCCACGGTACCCAGACTTGTAAAAAAAGACACTTTAGCTCTGCCAGTAGCCGCCACATGGATTGATAAAAAGTGTCCCAAAGGCCAAAAGCAAAAACCTGGTCCTATGGCGTAAAAAATCTTGGTTGCTGGAAGAAACTCCTGTCCGTATAAAACAAAAATTATCGGCTTAATAAGAAGTGCCAATAGCCCAACACCAACTATCATAATCACCATTGAACTGCGGCATAACATGTTTGTCCGTTTCGTTGCTTCATTTTCCTGCAAATCTAAACCGTTTCATAAAATTGAAATCGGATTTTTTTAAAAAGAACATCTCTTTGAGTGAAACAGTCATCTGAGACGCATAAACCCGGACAAAAACCAGTGTACTAATCGTCCAGCAGAGATTGGAGGCCATCGCGGCACCAACGGCGTGGTACTTGGGAATCAGGAAAATATCCAGCACAATATTCAGAATCAGAGTCGGCCCAAACACATACAACGCATAATACGGCTTGCCAAGACCAGCCAGCCGGCTGTTGATCACCTTAAAGACGACCATGATCACCACGCCCGGCAGAATCGTTTGCACCACCTTAATACTAGGCGAAAACGCCTGTCCATAGATGACTGGCAACAAAAAGGGAACGGCAAAAAACAGCACAACTGCCAGTACCCCACCCGCAAGAAGCGTCAACCGAAGGAGTGTAAGGACATTTTCGCCCAAACGACCTTGATCCTGAACCTGAGTCGTTGCGGTTTTGCTGATAATCACCACGCTTAATGCCGTCGGTAACTGCCACAGCAATTCGGCAATACCCGCGCCGAGGGAAAAAAAACCGATCTGCTCGGCAGTAGAAAGGCGCTCAAGCAGAATAATATTCACCCTGTAGTTCATTTGCATGATAAATAATGAAACAGCATAGACACTTCCAAGCTTTATTATGGCCATCATGATTCGACGGTCAAAGACCGGCCAAATCCATCCGTATTCTTTGATGATATCTCGGACATTAAAGAACAGTATCCCTAGATTTGAAAGAACCAGCGACAGCAGCGCACCCCACACGCCGAGTTTCATTGCCCAAACAAATATCACAACACCAACCATGCCGAGAACAGCCGGTACCCATCGTTGCCGATTATATTTTACGATTAAATCCTTGCCCAAGAATACGCCCCCGGAATACGTCAGCAAAAGGTTAATGGGCAACGTCAGCAGCGCCAAGGTCATATTCCCAACCGTATAGTTCGGGTTATTCAGCAGACAATAGATACCGAGCGTTATCGCAATGCTCGCGGATGTGGTCAGAAGATATAGGCCAAAAATAGATCGGATATACCGCTTTTCGTCAAATATCCCCCGGCCTATATAGTACATCGTGGACTGGCGAAATCCCATCTCGCACAGATTGCGAACCATCTGGGGGATGACCATGATTGACGTAACCACCCCCCTGCCCTCGGGTCCCAGTACGCGGGACGTGATAATCCCTGTTAACAATGTCAGCACAATCACCGAAAAATTTGTGCTGAAGACACCCAAAATCTCTGCAGTTAAGTTTTTTTTCACAAATGGCTCTCTTTGAACTTATCTTCCGAAATATCGCCTCGCCAAAGCATTATTGTCTTTTTCCAATCAAGCGTGCCGGAATCCCCGCTATAATACTGTTGGCTGGAAATGATTCCATCACGACGGAGTTAGCCCCAACTATGGAATTTTCACCGATCGCGACAGGCCCTATTATTTTTGCACCGGTAAAGATGACCACCCCGTCTTCTATTTTGGGATACCGAGAATGAACATCCTTTTCTTCATCCATCTCCTGAAGCGTTTTAGCGCCAAGAGTAACACCATTATAAATCGTAACGTTCCGTCCTATTTCGCAACCCGCACCTAAAACAATATCATGAGGGTGGAACATTTTCAGCCCCGGCCCGATTTCATTTCTGACCCTGAACTCTACACCTGGTACTCGGCAAAGTCTTGTGAGAATCAAAGAGCCGGCTATTTGGGCTAATCCTTTTAGAAAACATACTTTCTTTAAATAAATTGAAATTCGATAATAAACAACCGCACGGTAACCGGGAGCAAAAAAAAGCATTCCGCAGAGTTCTCGAAAGCCGGTTCCCTCCTCCCCCCTCGCTTTAAGGTCAATCGTAAAACAATCGCCAAATTTCATAAGAAACGCTTTCTTAACAACTCAGAATATTATTTTTTCTCAGCCAATAACGCCAATAAAAGCGGGTAGTCTCTGTCTTTGGCCGAGCCGCCGAACAAAATATCCAACAGATACACCAAGGCACCTATCGGTTTAATCCACAATGGCCTGCGAAAATACAATGCGTTAAGGGTGTAAATTCCGCCAAGACAAGAGCTGTTAAGTATATTGCACTTATCGAGCATTGTGACTAGTGCTGTCGGGCTGAACCTGAAAAATTCTTCCGGAGCAGGATTTCTCGGAAACATCGCAGGCACAATGAGTAAAACTTTTCCGCCAGGCTTAAGACATCTTTGAACTTCATCTATCGCCTTTTGTGGGTCGGGTACATGTTCAAGAAGTGCGTTCGCGACAAAATTATCGATACTGTCATCCTCATAGGGCAAATTCAGAATATCAGCGTATTCATCGAAATCCTTTTTGTCAACCTCGATATTGGTTACAACGTATTCAGAAGCGTTTACAGCAAATTTTTTATAGCCGAACCTCTTTCGTCCGCCCAATTCTATGACCTTTCCGCTAAGAGCGGGCATCGCCAGCCTTAAATATTCCTCACCAAATATTCGAGAAGGTGTTCTTTTTGCTAAAAGGTAATCCCAAAAACCCTTAAACAGTACTCTGGCACGCCGACCGCGTGAAATATTCAACTCTTCGAACATTTTAACATCTCCTTGCCAACTAATTTTTCATAGTTTTAACGATCTATTTTTATATTCTCGTCATGCGGTAAAATTTCATGTACAGGCCTGATACTTCCTTCGGATGAAACAAACCGAACTTCACACTCCAGCCAGACGCCTGTTTTTTTATGCACTTTGCTTCGGATGAATCCGATCAGTGCAAGGACATCGGCGGCCGTCGCATGGCCAGTGTTGACAATAAAATTGGCATGCTGGGGACTGATCTGGGCATCGCCTATCGAAAACCCCTTCAAGCCGAGTTCTTCTATCACCTTACCGGGCGGGCCGCATTTGGCATACAGGGCCGGAGCGCTTTTGAAGACGCTTCCGCAATTCGGTAATCGGCGAGGAAACTTGCGGCGGCGGTCGCGAAGAATGTCCAGCATCCGACTGAAAATCTCTTTTCGATCGCCCTGCTGAAGCTGTAAAACAACATCCGTTATAATCCACGGCTTTTTCAAAAAAATACTGTCGCGATAGGAAAACTCACAATCTGCGCCCTTGAGTTCTATCTCACAGCCCAAAGTATCTACACATCGCACCGATTTGATGATCTCGCCAATACCTTTCCGCTGGCTGCCGCCGTTCATCGCCACCAGCCCGCCCAGTGTACCGGGGATCCCCACCGCATGCTCCATACCGGTCAAGCACGCCAAACCAATTTTTCGTGCCAATCGAGGCACAGCGATCCCTGCCTGCGCCCATACCACATCATCAGTAATCGTACAGTTCGACATAGCCCGGCTGATTTTAATCACCATCCCGTTAAAGCCCCTGTCATCAAAAAGCAAATTCGACCCCTCGCCAATAACAATATGACTGAGCTTGTTTTCGGTAACATACTGCAATATATGGGAAAGCTCATCAATGTTTGACGGCTGAACCAGCATATCCGCAGAGCCGCCGATTTTCCAAGAGCTGTGATTTCGCAAAGATTCATTGACCTGAATCCGACCGACACCCAAGGCTCGCAGTATATCAATATCTTTCATCGCCTTAACCAGATTATTCCTCGCAGATGTCAGCGCCCAAAGCGATTAACTTGCCTGTGATGTTTTCATAGCCCCGATAGAGCTGGTAGGTATTGTCAATCCGGGTTGTGCCGTCGGCTGCCAGCGCCGATAACACCAGCGATGCGCCGCAGCGAAGGTCAATCGCCGATACGTTTGTGCCTTTGAGGCGAGACGGGCCGGTGATCACCGCACAGTTGCCATAGCTGTCAATCTTGACACCAAGTTTTTTTAGCTCATTAACATATTGAAAGCGATCGGTAAACCGCTGGTCAGTAATCGTGCTTTCACCTTGGCACTGACTAGCCAAAGCCGCAAATAACGGCTGCATATCAGAGTTGACACCCGGATATGGTGCGGTAAACAGATCGAAGGGCTTGAGTGATTTGTTTTTGCCGGAAACATAGACATTGCCACCCCACTGGAACACCTCAATGCCAGCCTGCCGCATATAGGCCACATCCTGCTGAATATAATCTAGGTTGAAGTTTTGAATACATATCTCTGACAGGGTCATTCCGGCGGCCAACATATAGGTTACGGCTTCATCCCAGCCGGGCATAATGTTGTATGGACCTCCGGATAAAACCACGGGACCTTCCACCTCTACCATGCGGTTTTTGACGGAAACTTTTGCCCCCAGTTGGTTGAGGAATTTCCCCAAATCCACAATCTCAGGACGTGTATTGGCATTAAAAATGCGGGTGCGCCCCTTGGCGAAACAGGCGGCCAGTATAATATTTTCAGTTCCGGATGTCGTTGGGAGATAGAAATTGATATCAGCACCTTTGAGGTTATTGGCATAAACTTCGATGGCATCATCGGTTAATTCCACGTTTGCGCCCAAAGCCCTGAGACCCTCCAGATGCAGATCGAACTTACGTTCTCCCAGTTTGCATCCACCTGGCAAATATACTTTTGAGTGTCCACGGCGGGCAGCCAACAGTCCTAGGAATAAAAGTGAATAACGAAACTTACTGGAAATCTCTTCCGGCAAAATGCTTTCTGCAATATTAGCAGCATTTATTTTTACAATACCGTCATCTTTGGTAACCCGGCAGCCAATATATTCCAATGCTTTTAAGGTCATGCTGACATCATTGAACTCGGTGGGAACATTGGTCAAAGCGACATCTTGGTCCGATAAAGCGGCGGCAATCAAAATCGGCAGTGTGGCGTTTTTTGCGCCTCGAATAGTAATTGAGCCCTTAAGCTTCACCGGTCCGTTAATAATTAGCTTTGACATTGCTACAACCTTTCAAATAACATTAAACCAAAACTACTGTGGGATAATTCCAAAATCTGTTTTGCGCACCGTTATCGGTATTATGTCGGGCGGCGCAATACCCACCTACGCATTGGTTGGAAGACCTTAAATAGACCTAAAAGAAAAACGACCTGAGTACAGAATCGATAACAGCCAATAGCCGACAACCGGTAGTCAATAGAGACCTCTGAATAACCGCACATTTTATAACAACCCTTATTTTTGCTCGTTACATCGTCCAACATCTGTTTCAAAAGTTATTTTCTCGCAGCAATAAGCAGTAATTTCGTCTGCCGTCAAGCTGTTGTTCAGCTTTTGACAGGCTTTTTTGTCTGCTTATCGCGAATTTTTCCGTTATGCCACGATAGTTTGCAGACTAAAACTCCTTTTCCAATTATACGCTATTACATGTAACCCGAAATCCAAGGCGTTACGTCTCATGCCTCGATATCGTGTCCGGCCATAGCCGGTATTCTTCATCCACGCAAACGGATGCTCCACCACCGCTCGAATACCGGCTACAAGTCGGTTATGCCACTTTTGTGCTTTTGTCAATTCCTTCTGACCGCGAACTCTCTTCTCGATAATCCCACAGAATATCCCGTTAGCCTGAAGCCCTGCCTTGCGATCCTTATTCATATAGGCACTGTCGGCAAAGACACTATGCTTTTCATCTTCCACAAGATCGTCAATATGCCGGCTGTCATGCGCTGAGGCGGTATCAAAACGGTAATCCTTTATCATACCGTTGAGGTCAGTGGCAATATGACCTTTGTAGCCATGATATACGCGGCCATGTTTTTTCGTGTAAGACGCTGCCTTGTCTTTTGTACTTGCGAAACCGTCTTTGGTTGTCCTGCCGCGGGGAGCTTCTATTATAGTCGCATCCACACAAGTGCCTTCTTCAAGTATAACGCCGCGTTTTTTGAGTATGGCAATGGTTTTATCAAATAATGTGGCGATATGGCCATGCGCATTAAGACGTTTGCGGAACTGAACAAAGGTAGTTTCATCAGGAACATCATCTTCCATTTTCAAACCCACAAATCGCCGAAACGATATCCGGTCGCAGAGCATCTCTTCGAGCATCGGATCGGAGAGATTAAACCATTTTTGAAGCATCATACACTTTATCATCATTACAAGAGGATAATTCGATGCTCCGCCCTTGTCGGTATTGTTCTTGTACATCTCTTTTAACGGCTCGGCCAGTTCGTTCCATGGGATCAGTTCATTGCATTTACTGAAAAATGCTGCTGTGCGGCGACCGCCGAGATCGGATGTCAAACTGTCAAGGAAAGTGGGCTGATTGTTGGTGCGTTCCATTATTTTTGCCTCCATGCAATATAATTTATCGTTAATGAAGGCATTATATCATATATTCCACACTTCCATATTCTACTTCTTAGGAAAATCACGGTTTTTCAGAGACCTCAATAGATATTAGGGGATATTCGGTAGGCAATAGTCGGTAGATATTAGGCGATAGGCAATAAGCAGTAACCAGTAGACATTAGACAATATTCAATAGACAATATCCAATAGGCAGTAACCGGTAGACATTAGACAATAGTCAATAGCTGGATTAGAAAGCCGTCGGCTCTCCGTTTGGAGAGCCGACAGCTGGTTCGGACTTCAGACTTCAACATGTTACAGCACGGCTAAAACCATATTAGAAGGCTCGCCCTCGCCGGATTTGTTTACGGCGATTATCTGGTATTCCAGTTCCGTGTTCCGCGGCTGTTCGACCAGAGTCGCTTCGCTGTCGATGGCTGTGGCGACGTTTTGCCATGAGCCCGCCGGTCTTTCGCGCCGCATCACCTTATAAGCGGCGACCTTGCCGCCATCCGACGGGGCCTTCCAATCCAAAAAGACCCAGCCCTCGCCCTGCTTTGGAGCTTCCAGCAGTCTGCTCTGGCCGGGAACCGCCAGCGCGGTCGCCGCTGACCTGCCGCCCCAGCCGATAAGCTTGAGCTGGGCATCGTCGAAATTGACGGTATTTTCGGCATAGCGAAGATCGCTTTTCATGCCCTCGACGAGCGCATCGAGCGCATCATCCTTGGTCGCAATCGCCTGTTCAGCCATTGCCTGCGCGGCGGTCGCCAGATTCCTGCGGTTGAGGTAGGCGTTTTTCAGCCCGCCAAATTCCAGCAGCGTAACCGGCGGAGCGGGATAAATCCCGTCGTTGTCCATCAGCCCGGCCTCCATGGCCTGTGCCAATGCTAAAATTTCTGGTTCTGTTCTTGGAAATGTTGCCATAACCATATCTCCTTACAAATAAGGTGTTTACATTAGATGCCCGCCCTTTGCAGACACCGATTTTGCGTCCCGCATCGCGTCGATGAAGGCCCGCAAAGGCCGGTTGTAAGCCCGCAATCAGGCATGTAAAACCCGCAATTGCCGTTTGTAAGCTTGCATTTAGCCGTTGCAAGCTTACATTTGCGAAATGTAAGCCGGCATTTTGGCTTGTGAAGCTTACAATCCGCCGATGTAAGTCAACAATTCGGCTTGTAAAGCCCGCACCGAAACATGGTAAGCATGAAATGAAACGTTGAAGGAGTAACCTTCCGCCCTTTTCGCTTCCAGCGATGCGTGTAATGTCGGCAATGTAAGGAATCATTCTTTAAATTTAATAAAAAAATATTCGATAGACAGTATTTAATAGGCAGTAGTCAATAGTCAGTATTCGATAGGCGATATTCAGTAAGGTAAAGCAGTGAGTTTGGTTGTGTGTAGTGAGCGGTGCGTATCAAACCACACTACCCAGCCTAACTACTTAACTCATTACCTAACCCTAACCCAACTACTTTCTTTTTTCTCTGTGCTCTCTGCGGCTATTGGCTGTTTTCAATTGAAAATCGTAAATCGAAAATCATAAATCGCAAGCCTATTGCCTATTCTTCTTATACCACTCTATCGTTGTCTTAAGGCCTTCATCAAAACCTGTCTTCGCCTCGAACCCGAAATACTGTTTCGCTTTTGTCGTATCCAGACATCTTCGCGGCTGGCCGTCTGGCCTGGATGCGTCCCATTTTATGTCACCTGTAAATCCTGTCAATTTTGCTATTTTTTCTACAAGGTCCTTTATCGTTATCTCAAAGCCCGTTCCGATATTTACCGGCTCGTTTCCGTTATAAAGTTCGGTCGCAAGTAGAATTCCCTCCGCTGCGTCCGCGGCGTAAATAAATTCACGGCTCGCCTTGCCCGTACCCCAGCATTCTATATAATCTTTTCCGTCATCGATCGCATCGACACACTTTTTTATCAGGGCCGGAATAACGTGGCTGCTCGCCGGATCGAAATTGTCACCGGGGCCATATAGATTCACCGGCAATAAAAATATCGAATTAAAACCATACTCGGCGCGGTACGCCTGCGACTGCACTAACAGCATCTTCTTTGCCAGACCGTACGGCGCGTTTGTTTCCTCCGGGTAGCCGGCCCAAAGGTCATCTTCCTTGAACGGTACCGGCGTAAATTTCGGATAAGCGCAAATCGTGCCTATTGCGACGAATTTTTCTATATTGCGAAGTCGGGCCTGCTCGATCAGCTGAACGCCCATCATTAAGTTCTCGTAAAAGAATTTTCCAGGATGTTCCCTGTTTGCGCCTATTCCCCCTACCACAGCCGCAAGGTGTATCACAACATCGGGCTTCATATCGTCATACATCCGCTCAATGTCACCTTGTTTTACAAGGTCGTATTCATCTATCGTTGGAACGAGAATGTTTTCGCAACCGCGTTTCTTTAGACCCTCGGTGACATATTTGCCCAGAAAACCCGCCCCTCCGGTGACAACGATTCTTTTGTTTTTGAAGAAATTATTATTCATTATTCTATGGTCGGTAGCCAAACTTTAATAGTCGATAGCCTATAGTCAATAGCAGATAGTGACTATTGAATAATGATTACCGAATATCGATTAATGACTATCGACTATTGCCTATTGGCTACTATTTATTTGTTCTCATGCTCTTTTATAATTTTTTCCTCTGTGGCAATCTTCATATCCGTTTCGACCATCATCTTTGCCAGCGCCTTGAATGTCACCTTCGGCTGCCAGTTTAATTCTTTTTTAGCCTTTGAAGCGTCACCTAATAACAAGTCAACCTCCGTGGGCCGGTAATACCTTGGGTCGATCTGGACATATTTTTCCCAATCAAGGTCGAGACATTTGCCGAACACTTCATCGAGAAATTCCCGTACTGAATGAGTTTCGCCGGTCGCAATTACATAGTCGTCGGGTTTGTCCATTTGGAGCATTAGCCACATCGCCTCGACATAGTCGCCGGCAAAACCCCAGTCCCTTTTAGCGTCAAGGTTGCCAAGATATAATTTATCCTGCAAACCCAGCTTTATCCGGGTAGCGGCTCTTGTTATTTTTCGAGTGACAAAAGTCTCGCCGCGCCTGGGCGATTCGTGATTGAATAATATCCCGTTACAGGCGAAAAGATCATAAGCTTCTCTATAGTTTACCGTCTGCCAAAAGCTATATACCTTCGCGCAGCCGTAAGGACTTCGCGGATAAAAAGGCGTTTTTTCGGTCTGCGGCGTTTCCACAACCTTGCCGAACATCTCGCTGCTGGATGCCTGATAGAACCGCGGCGGTTTACTCATCTGACGAAGTGCCTCCAGAAGCCGCAGCGTCCCCAGCGCATCGACGTTAGCGGTATAAGTGGGCATATCGAAGCTGACCCGAACGTGGCTCTGCGCACCGAGGTTATAAACCTCGTCCGGCTGAATATCGTTCATTACGCTCGATAAATTTCCGCCGTCCGTAAGGTCGCCATATATCAGCCGAAGCTCAGGCTTATTATGAGGGTCCTTATATAAGTGATCGATTCGGTCGGTATTAAAGCTGGAGCTCCGCCGCACGATCCCCCAGACATGGTAGCCCTTGCCCAACAGAAGTTCGGTCAGATAAGAGCCGTCCTGGCCGGTTATCCCCGTGATCAATGCCTTTTTCATAAACTCCCTTTAATCATAAAAAGCAGTTGATAAATTTAAGTTGACTGATTTTGAGATTAAAATGTTTACAACTCTCTATTTTATAGGGACATATGTTAATCAGTTTTTACTGATGTAATCTTTATTTTTTACTCTTTGATCTTTACTTTTTTTATGCACTCCGTCCCCGTCGGCTGCGCGGCAGGGCCGGGTACTAAATTGCCTGCGCTTGAAAAATCAGCCGATTGGGACAAAACACCCAAGAAAGACAGCATCTTTACGGTTTTATCGGCTATTTGTTCCATTATCTTAGTGTTAGACCGACCTCTTTTGCAAAAATCGTCTGCTTTAAGAAATTAGAAACAAGAAATTAGAAATAAGAATTAGAATTTTAATATAAGGCAATAAGCCAATTTTAACTATAACTAATTGTAAGATAAGATTTTATGGGGTTTTAAGTTGTAAGATCAGAGTAAAGAAGTGAGTCTGGTTGTGAGGTTTGGTAGAGACGCAAAATCTCGCGTCTGTACGGTGTTTTGCCGCACAACCTGCCCAACTGCTTAACTCACTGCCTGACCCTAACCGCACAACCCATAATTACTGGTCGCACCAGGCCGGATCGCGATTATTTCCGCAGTCGAGCCACTGGCCCGAAACCGCCGCAAAATCCGCCCAATCCACGAAGCAGTCTTTATTGATGTCGGCAGTCAGGTTTGGGTCGCAGACGAAGACCGTGAAAGCATCGCTTTCACCGTATACAGCCGGATTGACTGCGTCGCTGACCTTTATTTTACACTGGTTGGAATCGATCACAGCCACATCCCAGTCGTAAGTGCCTGTGTTAGCAGTGCTTGTGGTTATCTCGACCCAGTTAGGATCGTCATAATATTCAATCTTTACACCTGCGATATTACCGGTATTTTGCCAGACTATTTGCTCGGTCTTGCCCGCCATCAGCGTTTCGCCGCCGTTGGGCCAGACCACTGTAACTGTCGCCACCGATGGTCTGCGAGCCATATAAATATCGCCGTCTATATCGTCTCGATAATCCTGCCAGACTATACAATCGCCCCAAACCGCTGGGTTTTGCTGATTGCCCGCAGCCGTAGAAATCTCA
>JAQURJ010000028.1 GCA_028715705.1 Phycisphaerae bacterium
TCCATCGTCCTGCTGCACGACTTTTAAGTCAGTAAAGGTTGCGGCTTTGACTTCAACGGTGGGATGGTGTTTTTTGCGGTCGATTCTTTCCCCCCACGCTTTTGCGGCCAAACGCTCGCCGTCTATTCTCACCTCGAATTTACTGAACAGCATCCCCCGCGTTGACATTTCATAAAGCAGGCTGCCCAGCCAGCTATTAAAGAGCAACTCGATATCAGGATCGAAGCATTCAACGGAAACACAAATTTTTGGTTCGATTTTTTCGATATCTTCAATAACTGCGGTAAGTGCACAAGCGGCATTGACGAAAGCCTCGCCAAGACTTTACCCGAATCCCCTGACACCCACATCCGCCGGATGCGGGTAATGTTCCCAGCCGGTCTTTGTCATAGCCCCCCTGCCAAATAAGTCAGGCCAGTGATTAAAACGTCAATTAACAATTTTGAGGCAGTCTTCCGCAAAGCAGCACTGCGGCTGGCTGCAATGCCCATTTGTCGTGCCAAAGCACGGAAAATTGCCTTCAGAACACTGAATCTTGCGAATCAGGTCTATCTTGTTCATTGTGCCGGCTTCGACACCGAGGTCTTTAGCCTTCTTTTTAATTTTTGACATTGTCATAGCCATATTAATTCCCTTTTAAGTTACCAGTACAGGTTCAGATTTTGTTTTTCCTTGACGAAAAATTCGCTCACATCTTGTATTCAAATTGTCCAGCACGTTCATAAAGTTGATATATGCCTCATAGGGTGAGCCGAAGGGGTTAAAATACTTGTGGACGTCGCCATCGGCGAAGTATTTAGTACACATATAGTAAAAGTGATCTGAAGTGGTCAGTTTTCGCCAATCGTCAATAACAGCGGCATCGCCGGTGCGATTTATCTTTCCTTCGAGCCTGTAGAGTGCGGCAAGGGCGTTATCCTGAATGGGATTTCCACGCCATGCGGAAAGGTCCCGTTCAATATCGGCCCAACTGATGGTATAGGGGATATCATACTCGCCGACCGCATCAAAGGCCGCTACGGCTTCGGACGGCGTTTTGAAATCGTTATCCGGATTGGCCAGAATATGATCGGGCAAAGCTCTCATAAACTCAAAAATCCCTGTATCTTCCCACTGGTGTTCGCCGAATGTTTCATAGTCCATAAAAAGATTTACGACATATCCGCAACCATTGACCTGGTTAACCCAGGCTGTAAATTTATCAGCGGTCAGCGGCCACTGGCTCCAGCCTCTGTTGGAGAACCTGAAAGCTATATCGTCACTAAGGCGGTAATTTTTCAATAAAAGTTTGATTTTGGAGGCATTGGGCGGCCTGTAAATAAAATTAGGGCTTCGATAGCCGAGATAATAATCAACACCTTCGGTGATAATAGCGTCAAAATCGCCTGTTTTCTCTATCAGAGCGGCTAAATCGTTATTATAGACGAGCTCGGTATTCCTGAAAACCCTGGGGGTCTGGTCAAAATAGTATTCGATTGCCTGTTGGTGTCGTTTGATTTGCCGCAGAAACTCATTATAGGAGTATAAAAAGCTAAGGCTGTGGTGATAGGTCTCACAGAGAAATTCCACGCATCCGGTCTTGGCGAGCCGCTGAAACGAATGTAAAACCTCCGGGGCATAACGTTCAAACTGCTCAAGAACAACTCCGGTTAAGCTGTAAGAAATTTTGAAGCGGCCTTTGTGCCGCTCGATAAGTTCAAGCATGAGATTATTTGCCGGCAGATAGCACTTTTGGGCGACTTTGCGGCAAACCTCGGCGTTTTTATATTCGTCAAAATAATTTGTGGATGAATCAAAAACAGTGTAATGCCTTAACCTAAAGGGTTGATGCACCTGAAAATAGAAACAAACCGACGCCATAAACTCTCCTCTAAAACCTTAAGCCGAAACGAGCATTTTCTCATAAACCTTGTGCACGCAAGCCGCTGCTGAATCCCACGTAAATCGAGCCACCTCGCCCCTGCCGTACTCGGAAAGGCAATAGTGCAGGGCGGGATATTTTAATACCGAGATTATCTGGTTGGCCATTTCATCAATATCCCAGAAATCGACCTTCAGGGCGTTGGTCAGTATTTCAGATATTCCGCTCTGCTTGCTTATGATTACAGGTACACGATGCCGCAACGCCTCAAGCGGCACAAGTCCGAAAGGTTCAGATACGGACGGCATCACAAAAAGGTCGGCCATCTGATAGGCTCGGTGAACCAGTTCCCCACCGACAAAACCGGCGAAAAGGACTTTGTGCCCTATGCCAAGCTCGGCTGAGCGGTTTATTATCCTCTGTGTCATATCGCCTTTTCCGGCGATTACGAATTTCACGTTGTCCATCTTATCAAGAACCCTTTTTGCGACGTTGACAAAATAATCGGGTCCTTTCTGCATGGTAACGCGTCCCAGAAAGAGCACCACTTTTTCTATTTTTTCGCCATCAGAAACATGCTGCGGTACAGGCTCGCTAAGGTCGATACCGTTGTAAACCACGTCAATTTTTTCCGGGTTGATGCCGTAATGAATGATTAATTTTTGCCGCGTAAAATTGCTGACAGCAATAATCCTGTCAGCGGCATGCATTCCAGCACGTTCGATGTCGTAAACTTCTTGATTAACATTATCCCCGCTTCGGTCGAATTCGGTGCTGTGGACATGAGCAACAAAGAGCTTGCTCGCCATTTTAGCGATTTTCGCCCCTGCCGGGAAAGTCATCCAGTCATGGGCATGTATGATGTCGAATTGCTGGGTGAAGGCTATCTTGCTCGCTCGGTCAGCATAGTGCATTACCTGATGATAAAGGTCGCCGCCATAATGATCCGAGAATCCTGGCGCGGCAGAAAAAAGCGGCTCAAAACGCATGGACGAGTGTGAAGACTGGCCAGCGGCTTTGGATGTCTGGGGGTTGACATAGGGGCGCAAGTGGGAATGTATCGAAAAGAATTTTACGTTCTTTAGTTCGGGAAGCTGTGCCAAAAGGTCGCCTTCCGTATCAAAGACAGCCAAATGCTCGGAATATTGACTTTTTTCGGCTTTGGGCAGGACAAAAATAATATCCGTGCCGAGCTTGCCCATAGCCTTTGTCAGGCCGTAGCAAGCCGTGCCAAGTCCGCCGCTGATCAACGGCGGAAATTCCCAGCCGAGCATAAATGTCTTCATTTCAATTTAACCTTTTATTTACTTTTTAAGGTATCCATTTTTTCCAAACGACCCATTTTGAACTTACCAACCTCCCAAAAGGTAAAAGTCGCCCTTTAGGATACAAACACACACATGAAACCTTCCACAACGCAATAAAATACTCATCTCGAAGGTTTTGTAAAGTAAAAAATCTATAACATTGAATCCTAACGATAAAAAACAAAAATTATCATAGGGAAAAGGCTTAATCGTACATCCTAATTTGCTTAAAATTTGGTTAGATTTCAAATTCCGTGTCCGCAAATTCGGATTGCAACAACACCCCAGCAGCTTCTGCCCGGTTGACCAATAAATCCCACTCAGTCTTGATCTGCTCCATCGTCGAACGCAGAAAGTTGTCATTTTTATAAGCCGGCGTAAACCTGGCAATAAGTTTGTGGTAGATATCGAGCCCCCTGTCAGCACAGACTTTTATAGAGAAATCCTCGGCCAGTTTTTGGGAAGCCCGCGAAAAGGATTTTCGCTGCTCTGGTAAGGTGAGCAATTTATACAAGGCCGCACTAAACTCTTCGATGCTCTGATCTTTAAGCAAATACCCGTTAACCTCGTTTTTTATCACTTCACGGGAACCAGCGGCGTCAATTCCAACCAGCGGCAGCGAAGCAGCCATTGCCTCGGCAAGAACCATCCCCTGTGTCTCGGTCCGCGAGGCAAACGCGAAACCATCCATCGCATGGTAGGCGTCACCAAGAGCTGAGCCGGTCATTTTGCCGGCAATTTTCAGCCGTTCCGACAAGTTCTGCGACTTGAAAATGCGGCGAATATCCTCTTCGAGCGGCCCTGAACCAATAACAAGAAAATGGACACGATCGTCCTTCGTCATTAGAGCAGCAATCGCATCTGAAAGAAAAATGAGGTTTTTTTCCGGTGCCAGACGGCCTACAAAACCGATTACAAAAGCATTTTCCGCAATTTTGTGTTCTCGTCTGAAACACCGTCCGTTGCCGATAGCAAACCGTTCGATTTCAATTCCAGTCGGGACGCTTTCGATAGGAACATATATGTGTTTGTCATCATTAATATATTCATAGCTACTGTCGAATTATACCCACTAAATTCTGGTTTTCAATAACACAGATGTCCACAAAACCTGGTACCCGAACTTTAAACTAACGGAGAAATTGCTCAATTTACCTTTCGCTATTGCTTATTATAATACCAACTGAATTGCACTTGACAGATTCATATATAAAACTATCTTGGATGCAATGTGGAACGATTTTGTAATTCAGAAACACGCTCATAGCGAAAATCCCGTTCATTGGGATTTGATGCTGCAATGCGAAGATACGCTTGAGACGTACCGCCTTGAGATTGGTCCCGATGAGCTTGCTTCTCAGCCGTGTTCGGCTGCCAGGATCGCCGATCATCCGCTCAAATTCCTAACCTACGAAGGCCCGGTCAACAAGGGACTTGGCAATGTAGAGATCGCTGAAAAAGGAAAATACCGCGTGCTTCAAGACGAAGCCAGCAAAAAACAAATCGAATTCGACGGCTGTGCACTGAAAGGCGTTTTCACACTTCAGCACATTGCCGCTGAGAAGTGGCAGTTTCAGCCTCAGTGAGTTTCTTAAGCTGCCTGTCATGTATCCGCGGCAGAGTCAGCAACGCCGCAATCGTACCGATCAGGCAAAGAAGCATATCTTTCTGTGTATCCCACTGGTCACCCTGTGTCGCGAGAAATGATACCGTTGCGTCAGAAGCAGTGATAGCGGCTGTCCATTCGAGTAATTCGTACATCGCACTGATGGAAAGGCATATAGAGACCACAATAAACGCAAGCCATTTGCCTTTCTGAAGCGGGGACTTTCTAAGCAGCACCTCACGTGCTATCATCGCGGGCACAAATCCTTGCGCGAAATGCCCAACCCTGTCGTAGTGATTACGTGACAGATCGAAAGTGTCACGTATCCAGTTGAAAAGCGGCATTTCGGCGTATGTATAATGTGCTCCTACCAGGAGAATAATTAAATGAATCCAAATCAAAATATACACAAGACTGGTCAACCGGAAACGCCGATAAAGAAAAATCAGTAATGGTATTGCGATCATAACCGGAGTCGCTTCCAATACCCACGTCAGCATATCTCTGCAATTTATGACAGACCACGCAAAAACAGGGATAAGACAAGTAAGCAGCAAAATATGAAACGTAGATCGCCGGTTTGTCATTTTCTCAATTCCGGTAAATCCGGTTCGATATGAACGGTTATATTTACGGGGCGAACCATTTGATTATGAAGCGAATCTTCAAGACTGTCGGCTATCCTGTGAGCTTCTGCGATATTCAGTCCTGGATCGACGAGGATATGTAAATCAAGAAACACCTCCCTGCCGACCAGCCGCGTTCTAAGTTTATGCCATTGTTTGATACTATCATTTGCATTGATAATACTCGTTATTTTCTGAACAGTATCCTTATCGACCGCACGTTCGGTAAACTCCTGGACACAGTCGATCAGTATCCGCCATCCGGCAAGAGCTATCATCAGCCCTACGGCTATAGCCGCCAGATGGTCACCATATTCAAAACCGAGCATAACAGCACCGATACCAATAACGACAGCTACAGAACTGAGAGCGTCACTGCGGTGATGCCATGCGTTGGCCATAACGGTTGAACTGTGTGTCTTAATCGCATACCGTTTTGTAGCTTTATAGAGCCATTCTTTTGATATTATAGATGTTATGGCTATTAAAAGCGTAACCGGCGACGGCTTGACTATATGCAGTTCTGATATATTCGCCGCTGCCTTATAGATCATCCCCAGACCAACCAGGACCAACACGCCCGCGATCACTGTCGTAGCGACCGTTTCAAATCGCCCATGACCATAAGGGTGTTTACGATCGGCCTCTTTGGTTCCGAAATATATGCCAATGAGAACGGCCAAATCCGTTATCATATCTGAAATAGAATGAATCCCGTCCGCAACCAATGCCATACTGTGCCCAAGTATTCCGACAATCACCTTGAGCGCTGCCAACGCAATATTTATGATTATCCCAACATTGGTAATAAATCTGATCTGTTTGTTGGCGACCAGAATATCTTGCCGTGAAACCATCAGGAAATCACCTTGTCACGAATTTTTGTAATTGCATCGATATATTTTCGGGCGACAGCTTTATCTTTTGCCTCAATAATAAAACGCATTACCGGTTCGGTGTTGCTCGTCCTAAGGTGGAACCATCCATCATCCAGATCGAATCGACATCCATCACTTGTATCTATCTTTGCATCTGGAAATTTTTCTTTGGCCGTCTCGATGATTTGTTGGGCTTGCGCCGAATCGGCGGCAAATTTATCCTTGTGCATATAATAACCTCCGATATCACCGACAAGTTCACTTATTTTTTTGCCGCTCGCCACCATTAACTGCAAAACCAGCACTATCCCCACGAGGCTGTCCCTGATAGGCCCCACTCGCAGATCAATCACCCCGCCGTTACCCTCGCCGCCTATAACGCAGTTATTTTCGAGCATAGCTTTGGCCACATTGGCCTCACCAACCGGTGTACGTATCACCTCACAGTCATTGATTTTAGCGATATCGTCGATCATCCGCGAGGTGCTTAGATTAGCCGCGGCTTTACCTTTTTTGGTACCGAAAACATACTTAGCCGCAAGAGCAAGGGTGTATTCTTCGCCGATATATTTTCCATTTTCATCCACTATCGCCAGCCGGTCGGCGTCAGGATCCTGCGCAAAACCGATATCTGGTTTTAGGTTTTGAACAATCTCGCAAAGCCCTGCCAGGTTCTGCTCTGTCGGTTCTGGAGTGTGAGCAAAAAGACCGGTCGGTTCAGAGTTAATTGCGGTAACTTCGCAGCCAAGCCTTGAAAGCAGTTTTTTGGTAATACGCCCGCCTGCCCCGTTGACACTATCCAGCACGACCTTGAAACGCTTTTGGGCTATTCTTTCGGAAGCGACAAGAGCAAGTGCTTTTTCGATATGCACATCGTCCGTTGTTTCATCGCGGCATATTCTGCCGCAATCGATGGATGAGACATAGGAAAATTGCTTTTCCAAAAACAGCGACTTGATCTTGTCGGCTTCGGTTGGCGGCGGTGCAATTCCATTGTCCAACAGCAGCTTGATACCGTTATACGCAACAGGGTTGTGCGATGCTGTAATAACGACCCCGCCCTGCGCCTCGAGTTTTCGCAGCATTATCCCTACGCAAGGCGTTGTGACGATACCCAGATCGACCACATCTATACCGCAGGCGATTAATCCGGCTGTAACCGCGGATTTGAGCATTGACCCGCTGGGTCTGGAGTCACGGCCTATACAAACAACAAGTCGCCTTTTGAACTGCGGATATAAATTCTTTAAATATGTCGCAAATGCCGCACCAAAATCAACCGCCGTTTGCGGAGTAAGGTTTTCACCGACAATCCCCCGCATGCCGCTGACACTGATGATTAACTTTTCAGCCATCTTGCTCCCAACAGATTTATTTTAAATTGCAGAGGTAAATCTCGTTCACAAAGTCAAGCCCAGCCAGTTCTTTTATAATCTTCTCATCTGGTTCTTTATCAAGACTTACAGCCAGTATCGCTTTATGCTCTTTTATCTTCTGGCCAACGCCCATTGTGCAGATGTTAATATTATATTTGCCGCAAACTGTTCCGACAGCACCTATAACGCCAGGTTTGTCGTCATTGAAAATAACCACTACTGGTCCCTGCGGAGTTATTTCGATATTAAAGCCGTCGATCTCGATTATTCGCAGATGTTTGCCGCCAAACACTGAACCTGTTACCGTCCGCGTCATCTTATCGGTTTCAACCTTTGCGCTGAAACTTGCGGCAACATCCTGGGGCTTTGCGTTCTTGGTTTGGTCAACGCTGATTCCGCGTTCCTTTGCAAGTACACCTATATTGACGGTATTAAGAGGCATTTCAAAATGCTTTTGAAGCAATCCTATTATAAAATTAAGCGTCACCGATTGGACATCCATTTCAGCGATCGAACCGCGATACTGCACCTGAACACTTTTGATCTGGCCAGCCGTAACGGTGCTTAGCAAAGTCCCGACCCTTCGTGATAATTCCGAATACTGCTGCACGGCTGGCGGAACTGCGCCTGCTGTGGAAGGTGCGTTCAAGGCATTTTTGATAGGCCCGCCTTTTATCGCATCAGCAAGTATCTGCGCCGCTTCTACAGCAACTTCTATCTGCGCTTCTTCAGTACTTGCTCCAAGATGTGGAGTCACAACACAGTTATCAAGTTCGCCGAAACGCTTATTTTCCGGCGGTTCTTTTGAGAACACGTCCAGAGCGGCTCCTGCGATCCGTTTGGCCGCGAGCGAATCATAAAGAGCGTCTTCATTGATGATACCGCCCCTTGCGCAGTTGACAATGCGAACAGTTGGTTTCATCATCTTCAACTGCTCGGCGTTTATCATATTGAGGGTCTGCTCGTTCTTCGGAACATGTACGCTGATATAGTCGGACTCCTTAAATATTCTGTTAAGATCGCTTGTTATTTCGATACCGAGTTTTTCAGCTTCGGTTGGGGCAGCGATCGGATCATATCCGAGAATCTTCATATCAAACCCCAGAGCCATTTTGGCTACGGCCATGCCTATCCTGCCAAGCCCTATCACGCCAAGCACCTTGTGGTTAAGCTGATTGCCGGTATATTTTTCCTGTCCCAGGCCCCGCCCTTGAGGCTATTGCATGCCGCAACAACATTACGGCTAAGCGCAAGCATTAAAGCCACTGTATGTTCGGCGGCGCTGAGGGTATTACCGCCCGGGGTATTCATCACAAGAATACCCTTTCGAGTCGCAGCTGGAATATCAACATTGTCAACTCCGACACCGGCTCTTGCGACACCTTTGAGTTTTCCAGGGCTTTCAAGAACTTTTGCGGTAATCTTTGTATCGCTTCGAATAATTATGCCGTCATATTCACCGATTACCTTGCATAGTTCGTCTTCGTTCATGCCGGTCTTAACAACAACTTCAACACCATCCATCGAATTAAGAAGGTCAATGCCTTCCTTTGCCAGTTTGTCCGAAACAAGAATCTTGACCATCGTAATCTCCATCAACCTTAAAGGTTATTTATAATTTTCCCAATTAATGCCGCTTCTGTCTTCGGCTCTTTTGAACTCGTCCGAAGGAACAGGATACAGATAACGGGTAGTACAGTAAGCTAACGCCGCACAAAGCCGCAAAGTCCCCTTATCCATACCGCCTTTTTCCATATCAAAACCGACCTTTACCAGCCGTGAATCATTCATTGACGGCCATACTGTTTGTCCAGCAGCCACATCTATCAGCTTCGCCCTCGCCCGCATATCACCGTTTACATAATCGGAATCCTCTATTGTTGCCAGCCGATAATCTTCGATACTGATCACAAGAACCAGATCAACTCCGGCTTCACTGGCCAGTTCGATAGGCTTGTTAAATCCCGTCTTTGAGCGTATTTTCGCGACATTCGAATACGAAATAATATTTTCCGGCGACAGCTTTGCCTTGTCGGTAAGATTCTGATTGGCCGCCTCGGTCACATAAAAACGCAGGTTATCCGTTGTATTCAGCCAGAGCGGCTGCTCAACCACAACCATCACCTTTTTGTCGAGTGCCGCAGTCAGGTCATACTCAGGGGCAATCTTTATCTCGTGAGAAGTGGGTGTGCCAAGAACGCTAACAATACCGCACCCACCGACAAAAGCACACAAAAGAATAAAAGGCCAAATTTTGCTCATAAAACCTTCATTTTACCTTCCTGCTGCAAGGGCACGCGAAAGCGTTACTGCCCAGCCAGCCACAACTATTACAACTAAGGCCAAGATTATGTATTTAACATGCACCTGCCTGAAAAACCGGTCAAGAAAGCGAAAATATACCCCAAAAACAGCCGTAAATAAAGCTAAAAATCCGCTAATTATTGAAACGGTGTACAATATCGCCCCGGCAGGCTGAATATAAAACGCCTGCAAAATCCGCCCCTGTATGAAAACTATAGCAACCGTCGTAAATCCGCAGGTGGGGCAGGGCAGTCCGTATCGCTGCTTCATACCGCACGGATTAAGCAAAATTGCCAAATCCAGGATACCTTTTGACCCTAAAAAGGCAATGAGCCAAAACCCGACAATGCAGGCAAATATGGCAAAAGCGATCAACCGCCCTCTTGACTTTACCCTGATGAGATTTTTATTTATGAACTGGTATTTTTTCATAAGTCTGCTACAATAAAGAACTTTAATAATACTGTCAAGCTTACAGGATTACACTATGCAGATGGATCATAGCAAACTAAGTTCGCTTCTGGAAACAGCTATCGTAGCCGCTCGCGCCGCCGGCCAGTTGGCAATCGAAGAACTCGAATACGTAAAGGTTTCCATAAAGAACGGAAATGAGGTTGTCACCCAGGCCGATGTTAAATGCCAAAACACGATCATCGCCAAAATAAAACAAAATTTCCCCGACCACGGTTTTATCGGCGAAGAGGGGGAGGATGGAAAAAGCCTCATTGTACCCCCCCGCGGAGACGACAATATCTGGTGGGTCATAGACCCGATTGACGGCACGAATAATTTTGCCCACAAACTGCTTACTTTTACAGTCAGTATCGCCGCGGTCTGTGACGGCGAACCAATCGTAGGCGTAATCTTTGAACCCACTACCGATTCTATATATACCGCCGTCAAAGACGGACAGGCGCAATTAAACGAACGCACGATAGAGGCGGGTAATGAAAAAATTGATATGTTCGCCAGTATCGGCCTTGACAGCAATTTCGATAACGGCGTTCCGCAATGGACTCAATATATAATGCAGCATACACGTTACCGGAATTTCGGAACTACGGCACTGCATCTGGCATGCGTTGCAAAAGGCGGCCTTATCGCCTGCATTGTGCAGGGAGCGAAGTTATGGGATATTGCAGCCGGGGTGCTTATCGCTGAAGCCGCAGGCGGTCTTGTAACCGACTGGCAGGGAAAACGATTATTCCCGATCGATCTGGATAACTACCAACATCGTACATTTAATACGCTCGCGGCAAACAAAACTGTCCAGCCCGAATTAATAGAACTTTTGGGCAAAGGCTAAGGCGATAAGAAAAAGCAGGGATGCGGAAATGAAATATATCTTAAACGTTTTATATTTTCTGGTCATACTTCTGGTCAGCCCTATCCTCATCTATCGCATGATTAGACAGAACCGCTATAGGCAAGGCTGGTCAAATAGGTTCGGCTTTGTAGAACGAAAAAATGCAGATAAAAAATGTGTCTGGATACACGCCGTCAGCGTTGGCGAGGTTAATGCAACCGGCACCATCGTAAAAGAATTTGAAAACCAACTTGCTGATTATGAAATCCTGATCAGTACAACGACAGATACCGGCTTTGCGAGGGCAAACGCTCTTTACGCAAACAAGCACAATATAACTTTCTTTCCACTCGATTTTTCATTCTGTATGCAGCGAGCTTTTAAGAGAATCCGGCCTGTCTGTTGTCTTTTAATGGAACTTGAAGTATGGCCGAATTTCTGCCATACAGCGGCTAAAGAGAATATACCCATTGTGATCGTCAATGGTCGTATAAGCGACAGAAGTTATCACCGCTATAAGAAAATAAAGTTTTTCATAAGTAAAATTTTCAAAAACATAACCCTTATTCTCTGCCAAACCAACGCCTATGCCAAACGATTTGCCGAGATCGGCTGCTCTGCCGAAAAAATCGTTGTGACCGGCTCACTCAAATATGATACCGCCCAGATAACCGATAAGGTTGAAGGCGCAGATGAACTTAAAAACAGGCTCGGCCTTACCGATCAAAAGGTGTGGATAGCCGGAGGCACCGGCAACGACGAAGAAAAAATAATCCTCGGCGTATTCAAGGAATTAAAAACTGATCCTGCCTTTGAAAAGCTGCTGCTTGCTGTTGTCCCAAGAAAACCTGAACGATTTAACGAAGTAGCAAAACTCATAACTGAAAATGGTTTTGATCTTATCAGATATAGCGAAATAAAAGGCGACCCTTGGAAACCATCACCAGCACTTAGTCCGAATATCATAATACTTGGCGATACGATGGGTGATCTTCGCAAATTCTATTGTCTTGCCGATATTATTTTCGTTGGCCGCTCGCTTGTTCCAATGGGAGGCTCGGATATGGCAGAGGCCGCAGCCTTGGGCAGGTGTACGACATTCGGGCCGTATGCGACAAACTTTCGCCATACCGTCAATGTCCTTTTACAAGGCGATGGCGCAGTACAGGTGCAAGACGGTGAGGAACTATTAGCGACGATGAAAAAACTATTATCCGATACCATTCTGGCCGAAAAAATTGCACAAAACGGCCAAAATGTAATTCGAGCCAATCAAGGCGCAACCCAAAGAACTATCGAACAAATCAAAAATTTGATAGCCGGTTAAACTATTTGTTCCCGGTCCCACCATAAATAATTCCCCTAATTTACCCATTTATCCCCTTTTTGACTGCAAAAACAAACATTTTCATCCAGCAGACATTTCCTCTTTTTTTTTGACAAACCGTTTTTTTTGGTTATAATGTTGTGTTTACTTTGTCGTGAAAAATAGGCAAATATATGAAAACCGCTGATGTGTTATCGGATGTCAGTGGCTACCAAGCATACCAGAGGAAAACTATGGATATTGATATTGATAAGAGTAACGGTCTTTTTGCAAAGACTTTTATAGTGTTTATGTGTTTGTGTTTAGGTGCATTTGAATGGTTCAATCTCGACAATTTCGAATATGCCATAATAACCATACGCTCCTGCCACTTGGGATTTAGTTATATTGTACTTTGCAAAGCAATCCTTATTATAAACCTCGCTGCACTCTTCTGGCGGTTCGTATTGAACTTTTATTACAAACCCTCCGTTACGTGCAAGAATTCACAACTGCCCTCGTGCAGTGTCATAGTCCCTGCATATAATGAGGGACGGCAGGTTTTAGATACTCTAAACAGCATCCTTAAAAGCGACTATCCCACTGAAAAACTCCAGATCATTGCAGTGGATGACGGCAGTATTGATGACACCTGGATGTGGATGCAAAAAGCCGCCGACGCCGCAAAAGGGCGCATATTGGCTCTCCAACTCCAAAAAAATTCCGGCAAAAGACGTGCTTTATACGAAGGTTTTAAAAAAAGCACCGGGGATGTTCTGGTTACCATAGACAGCGATTCGGTAATCCAGGAAGACACGCTTCGCAATATGACATCACCATTTTATCAAGATAAAAAAGTCGGCGCCGTTGCTGGCTGTGTACGCGTCCTTAACAAAAACGAAGATACTATTCCCAAAATGCTCGATGTGTCTTTCGCTTTCAGCTTTGATTTTCTCCGTAAAAGCCAGAGCGTTGTAAACACTGTCTTCTGCACACCTGGCGCCCTTGCCGCGTACAGGAAAGAGGCCTTGGTGCCAGTGCTTGACGCATGGCTTCATCAGACCTTTATGGGCCGACCAGCAGCCATCGGTGAAGACAGGGCGCTGACAAACGCAATTCTTCGCACCGGATATCATGTGAAATATCAGTCAAACGCCGTTGTTTATACAAACGTCCCTACCGGTTATCGTCAACTCAGTAAAATGTTTTTGCGATGGGCAAGGAGCAATGTCCGCGAAACATTGGTTATGGCTTCTTTCATATTCCGCCGGTTCAGAGCCACCCCTGCCATTGGCGCGAGAGTAAATTTTATTTTAAGCGTGATAAATCTTATCGTTTCGCAAATAATTTTATTAGGAACAGCCCTTTGTATCCTGTGGCAGCCGAGTGTCTTCATTACCCAGGTCATTTTTGGTGCGGCTGTTTCTGCCGCGGTGCCAGCAGCGTTTTACTTCATAAGGACTCAAAACACTAACGCTTTATGGGCTTTTCCATATTCAATTTTCTGGGTATTTTCACTCTCTTGGATACCGTTTTATGCAATATTCACCGCTGGAAACAGCGAATGGCTTACTCGCGATATCAGTTCCATCCCGCCCGTTGACAACAAATCCGGTGCCGCCGTTTCGCCTTACTTAGCCGCTGGGAAACTGGAGCCTGCCGCGGCTTAATATCTTTGCGGGTTAGATTTTTACACTGATGTATGTTTTAGAAAAAACATTTGGCTTATTCCAGTAATTCTATTAAAATCATTCTTTGTACGGGGTGTGGCGCAGTTTGGCTAGCGCGCTTGACTGGGGGTCAAGAGGTCGCAGGTTCAAGTCCTGTCACCCCGATTTTTTGCCCCGAAAATGCGGGTGGGCATTTTTCATACGGCAAAGCGGTTTCTTTGTAGTTTATCACATTAAAGCCGCTATTTCGTAAAGTTTCAGCGTTGTAAGAATTGTTCGTATCTGTGTTTCCCGTCAGCAGAAATGGCATTTGTGAACGGTTCCATAGAACAATATTTGACGAATTGCAGGAAGATTTAGATATTTGGATAAAAGAGTATAATGAACAAAGGCCGCATAGCGGAAAATATTGTTTTGATAAAACACCGATACAAACATTCATGGATTCGATACCATTGGCGAAAGCAAAAATGCTGAACAATATCTTACAAACACAAGAACAGACAGAAGATATTGTTTGTCAAGATAAGTAGTGACTATTACACAACGAACAAATTTAAGTTAGGTCTTGCGATATGGTAAAATTCAACCGAGTCATAATGTGGATGGTTTTGCTGACGATAGGCTTGCTTATCGCTCTATCCATAGCAGGGGCATTTTACGGAGCGGAAAAGGCAAAGTTCATTTTTAATTCAGTTCCGCTCGCTGTTTACTGGTACGGCTTGGCCGTGTTATTATTAGCGGGTCTTGTTGAATTTCCACGCCTGCTTCGCAAACCGGGACTATTTATGATACACGCCGGCTGCCTGCTTGTACTTGGCGGAGGTATGTGGGGTTCTGAAGCGGGCCATAGGATAAGTGAACGTTTTTTCGGGACACATAAGATACCCAGCGGATATATGCTTATAGTAGAAGGATGTGCGGAAAAGTACATAACGGCAAAAGATTTAAGGCAGCGGCTCGGCGAGCTGCCGTTCAGTATAAAGTTAAATGATTTTCGTATCGACTACTACGATGCAGGCGAAAATACTAATCCCCTATTAAATATAGAAACACCCGAAGGTGAACAATTTCAACTCCCAGCCGAACCAAACAAAGCGGTATTTTTAGGCCAGAATGAAGGCACGCTCAAGGTGGTAAGAGTTTTTAAGAATTTCAGGATTCAGACAGAAGGCGGCAAAAAGGTAGCGATGGATGCGGAAGGGCAAGCTGATAATCCGGCTCTGGAGGTATCTATCGAAACGCCCGATGGGAATAGCCTTACGCGTTATGTGTTTGAGCGTTTTGCAGGTTTTGACCATGGCAAAAATAAATTACAGCTAAATTATACATCTCAAAAACCGCAGATGGTACGCGATTATTTCAGTGATGTTACCGTTATCAAGGATGGCAAAGAGATAGTAAGTAAAACAATCGAAGTAAATCACCCCCTGCATTACAGAGGATATCATTTTTATCAGCATTCCTACGATTCAGAGGCAGGTAAATATACCATTTTATCCATAACCAGTGACTCAGGATTGTATGTGGTATATGCCGGATATTGGATGCTTTGTATTGGAGTGGCATGGTGGTTTTGGCTGCAACATCTTATCAATTACGTTAAAGGCAAAAAATATATATAAGGCTGGTACGATGGTAATAAAATATACAGTTCAGGGTTTGCTTATATACTTAACGATAGCAGCGTATTTGCTCGCCTTTTTTACAACGGTGATAGGCAAGAGAAAGGCCGGACATGTTGTTTATTTACTTGGATTCATTACCGCAACAGCAGCTTTTATCTATCGTTGGTATGATGTCGGTCATATCCCGTTTCAAAATATGTTTGAAGTGTTCCTGAGTATGGGTGCGTTTATTTATCCGCTTTCGATACTTTGCCGCCGATTTCTTTATATCGGGGGCGAGTCCGCTGATATGCTAATGGGTGTAATATTGCTGTTTCCTGCTGGTTTTGTTTTTCATGCCGAGCCGCAAATGCTGCCGCCGGCTTTGCAGAGCTGGCTGTTTGCGCCGCACGTGGCGGTATATCTATTCTCTTATGTGATAATGGGCAAAGCAACCGTACAGGCTTTTTGCCAACTAAAAGCCAAAACAGGAAATATAAACGGAACTATCCTCGACTACGAGGAGGGCACATACAAAATGATTTGTTTTGGATTTCCGCTTCTTACACTGGGGCTGATACTTGGGAGCTGGTGGGGCAAACGGGCATGGGGTGATTATTGGGGGTGGGATCCGAAAGAATTATGGTCGCTGGTGTCATGGCTGGTGTATGTCGGATATTTACATTTCAGGTATATGTTCGGCAAGAAACATGCCCGCATCAATAGCAGCCTTGCAATTCTGGGACTTGCGGCGATATTGATAACACTTCTGTGGGTAAATCTATCAAGGATTTTCCCTGGAATGCACAGCTATGCGAGTTAAAATTTCGTCTTTTCATAAAAAAATAGACAGGCATAAAATATCCTGTCCATTTTTTTCTGTGATAACAACTCTGATGTCAGAATGAGCAGGTGTACGTGACAAATGCTCCGTGAGCTTTGTAATCGTCGAAGTGGTCGCTGTCACCGCCGGTACGATTGCTGACTAAAGGCAGATAAAGCTCTTTTGCTTCAGGTAATGCCTCTACAACATCCTCAGGCCTGCCGCCTACAAGTATATTATAACCACCTCTGAATCTCATATACGGTTCTACACCTAATTAACCTTTTTATTGTAAGAGTAAACTACCCTGACATAAAGGCATTTGCTAAATTGTATTCTATCGAATATACTCGTAATTTGCAATGCGATGCGAAAGCGAAAGGACTTCAGCTATCAACGAAAATGCTTAAATTCTCATTTTTAAGAAATAGCTTGCCCGACGCAATTAAGAATAAGGCCTAAGCAGGGCAATATTGTTGTTAGCTGAAAACAGGAAAAATCAGATTGTTTTTTCAAGTTGCAGGATTGAACCGGGCATCTAACTTGAATAAGCGATTGGCAGGTAAATTCAGAAATTTCGAATCATCAAGTGATAGGATGGAACGAATCTGGTCAAGAATATATCCGAGCCGTGCGTTGTCAGCAGCGATTATGGTAAACCATATATTAAAAACATCCTTGCGTAAATAACTATGGGTAACTTCTGGGAACCCGCTTATGACTTTTGCTGCTTGTTCAACACGGGTTTGAGGAACGGATATAGCGACTAATGTACTGCTAAAGCCGAACTTACGGGAATCAAGACTTGCACCGACCCGACGTATCAATCCGCTTTCGCGCATCTTCTGTACCCTGTCCCATAGCATATCACAAGGTATTTGAAGCCGCTGCGCCAAAATGTCGTAAGGCCTTTCATTTAGGGGGAAATCATCCTGAAGCATTTTTAAGATAGAATTGTCCAATTTATCCATGAAAATCCTTCTCAGAAAGAATCCTTCACATCGGTAAAATGATTTTGCACAAGTTGCGATTCCAGGCATTGCTTATGAAATCCCGCCTTGGGGTTACCTGTTTTTGCTTGACACAATCATAATGCCAACGATATGCTAACAATATTGCCATAAAATGTAAAGGCAAAGGCTTGGGAAAATATTTAAAATCCACATTGCTGCATTGCTTTTAAGGTAGTTATTCTCATATACGAGAAAGTTAAAAAAATTTTATTTTTCATCCAAAATCGTGGTGTTTTAAGATGTTGCAGGGAAAAGTTTATCTTGTTGGCGCAGGTCCTGGCGATGTCGAATTGATCACATTAAAGGGGTATCGTTTGATCTGCCAGGCAGACGTTCTTCTCTATGACCACCTGATCCCACTACAACTTATAGAGCTTGCCAGACCTGACGCCGAGAAAATATCTGTCGGAAAATTTGCCGGCAGGCACACCATACCGCAATCAGAGATAAACAAACTTCTTATTGAAAAAGCATCCGGCAATAAAACGATTGTCAGGCTCAAAGGCGGCGACCCGTATCTATTCGGAAGAGGCGGCGAAGAAGCCGAAGCCTGCGTCGATGCGGGAATAGAGTTTGAGGCGGTCCCCGGTGTAACCAGTGCATTGGCTGTTCCATCTTATGCCGGAATACCTCCGACCCACAGGGATTATACATCCAATGTCGCCATTGTCACCGGACACAGAAAAGAGCAGGAACAGATCGAAATACCCAATGCCGGAACAATTATTTTTCTGATGGGCGTTTCAAATATCGGAAAGATTGTCGATTCACTGCTTAAAAACAATTGGCCTGCGAAAACCAAAATTGCCGCAATCGAACACGGGACTTGTTATAATCAGAGAATCATTACAGGCGATTTGGAGAATTTTGTTGAAAAAGTCAGAGAAGCGAACTTGCAGCCGCCGGCTATTTTTATCGTCGGCAAAGTCGCAGAACTTGAAAAAAAATTGAACTGGTTTACCAAAAAAAACAATATTCTCGTTCTCGGCAATTATCCGCAGAAATACGCGTATCTGGGCAATATCGTGCACCGGCGGATAATCGACTGCGTCCCGCTGGATGATTATTCTCAGGTTGACAAACTTTTACAGCAGGATTTGGATACGTTTGAATATATCGTTTTTACAAGTATGAACGGCGTGAAATACTTCTTTGAAAGACTGTTTTCAATTGGCAAGGACGCAAGGGCGCTTGCTTCAACGAAAATCGCGGCTATTGGACAGACCACCGGCCAAAGTCTTAAAGGGTTTGGAGTAGGCGCGGATGTAGTCGCCGAAAATGAGTCAAGCCTCGGTTTGCTCGAAAAATTCGCTAAATTTGATATGAAGAATAAAAAGGTTTTATTGCCGCAATCCCAGATCGCTTCGCAGGAATTGCCCGATGGATTATTTGAGATGGGAGCTGTTATTAAAAAAATGCCTGTCTATAAAACCGTTGATATAGAGCCGCAGGAAATTGACTTTGAGTATATCGACCGGATACTGTTTACAAGCGGCTCGACCGTCAGGGCTTTTGTAAAACGTTTCGGTGGAGTCCCGGCGAACTTGAAGTGCTGGTGTCTCGGATTGCCGACCCTTAATGAAGCGAAAAAGCACAATATCGATGCGGAAATTGTGCCCGATAAGCCAACTCAAAGGAATCGCAAATGAAAATGCGAAAAAATATTAAAAACTTCAAAGACGCAAAAAAAGTAATCCCGGGCGGAGTTAATTCTCCGGTGCGGGCATTCAAAGCTGTCGGCGCAAAGCCCATATTTATCGAAAAGGCCAGAGGTCAGTATCTCCATGATGCCGATGGTAACAAATATATTGATTACTGTCTTTCATGGGGACCGATGATACTTGGTCATGCAAATAAAAATGTGCTTGGCAAAGTCAAAGATGTAATGGCAAAAGGGACAAGTTTCGGGATACCAACCGAGCTTGAAACAAAACTGGCACAAATGATAGTCGGCGCTATTGGTTCGGTGGAAAAAGTGCGCCTTGTCAGCTCCGGCACGGAAGCGGTTATGACCGCAGTTCGCCTTGCTCGCGGATATACCGGAAGAGACAAAATAATCAAGTTCATCGGCTGTTATCACGGCCACGTTGACCATTTGCTTGTCCAGGCCGGCAGCGGAGCTATGACACTCGGTAATCCGAGCAGTCCGGGCGTACCGAAGGATTTTACAAAACATACTATTCTGTTGCCGTACAATAATATCGAAATGCTTGAAAAAGCTTTTAAGCAATATTCGGAGGAGATTGCCGCTGTAATAGTCGAACCTGTAGCGGGCAATATGGGAGTTGTATTGCCGCAGCAAGGATTCTTGCAGGCAATCCGAAAATCATGCACAAAAAATGGGAGTGTATTGATTTTCGACGAGGTTATAACTGGATTTCGGCTGCGATATGGGAGCGTGCAGGAACTTTTCGGGGTACAGGCCGATCTGACGTGCCTTGGAAAAATAATCGGCGGCGGGTTTCCCATCGGCGCATGCGGGGGCAAAACAAAAATAATGGATAACCTTGCCCCTGAAGGCAAAATATATCAAGCCGGCACTCTGTCGGGTAATCCTGTTTGCGTAGCAGCAGGTATCGCCACTCTAAAACAGCTAAAAATAAGAAATCCTTACGCAAAACTCGACAAACTGACAAAAAGTTTATGCAAACAAATCGGCGAGACTCTTGAAAAAGCAAAAGTTCCCTATACCATTAATCAGGTCGGTTCAATGTTTACGTTATTTTTTAATTCCACTCCGGTTACCGACTATGTCTCCGCGATAAAATCAGATACTTCGCGATATGCAAAATATTTTACTCAAATGCTCAATGCTGGAATCTATTTGCCGCCTTCGCAATTCGAGGCATGTTTTCTATCGACTGAGCATAAATCCGAGGACATCCATCAAACAGTTGCTGCTGTTTGTAATATCTCATTTTAGTTTCTCAAATTGACCTGGGATTGAATCTGCTATATTTATTCTTCATTCGTAATACTACGTCCGTGAGGGCGTAGATGGAAGTGCCTGACAAAGTCGGGCGGGCTTCAGCCCGTACCAACAAATGCCACATCCGTAAGGGTGTGGTGGTTTACTTTATCAGTTCTTTCTTTTTCGCCTCATCGAGTCCGATCTCGTTATCCGACAAATAACACGCCGGGTCAGGCGCCCATGGATCACCATAAGATAAATCCGCCCGTACACGTAAACTGCCTCCGCAGACATCAAAAAACTTACAGACCCGACATCGTCCTTTGACATATTCTCTGCGATTCCGTAAACCCTTCAACAAAGGTTCATCTGGATCTGTCCAAATCTCGCTAAATTTTTTCTCGTGCACGTCACCTAGTTCATAGTGATACCAGAATTGGTCGGGATGCACCTTGCCGTTAAAGTCGATACAGCCGATTCCGACACCGCTGCTGTACATTCCACCGCCGTTCCAAACGAGCAGCTTCCAAACCAACTCGGCCTTTGCAGGGTCTTCTTCAAGCAATTTGAGATATAAATACACGCCGTCTACATGATTATCTACAGTCAGAATATCCGTTTTTCTACCCATCTCCTTAAACCGCTTGGTTTCAGACAATATCATTTCAATGGCAGCTCTTGTTTGAGTATGGGTTAAATCTTCGTTGAAAATACCTTTGCCTCTGCCGCTTGGTACAAAGTGATAAAAACACGCACGTTCAATTTTTTCTGCTTCAAAAAAATTAAACAGTCCCTTTAAATCCTCAAGATTCCTCTGTGTTAACGTCAAACGCAGTCCGACCCGAATATCGGCATCCATACAGTTTCTTATGCCGGCTACCGCTCTGTCAAAAGCGCCTTCAACGCCTCTGAACTTGTCGTTTATATCGCCTATGCCATCCAGACTTATCCCTACATACGAAACTTTGCAGTCCTTTATTTTCTTTGCAATTTTACGATCTATCAGTGTACCGTTTGTCGAAATGACCGTTCGCATACCTTTGTCACCGGCATAAGCGATCAACTCAAACAAATCGGGCCGCATCAGCGGCTCGCCGCCTGAAAAAAGCAATGACGGCACACCAAAGTGCGCGAGATCGTCAATTATCGCCATTGCCTCATCTTTTGTCGCATCATTGCTCGCTTTCCCGGTGCCGCTGTCATTATAGCAATGTATGCATCGCAAATTGCATGCTCTCGTTATATTCCAGACAACAATGGGACGCCGCTGGGAAGCCACAAGAGGAACAATTTCACATTCTCTTTCACCGCAACCTTTTTTCCCGTACCGAAGCCAGTCGCCAGGTGTCACTTGATCACAATATAGTTTGCTTATATTTATCATTACTTACCTTTTAAGATCATATTCGCCGCTTTGCTGCAAAGCCGAAGCAGGGATGTATGCGCAAAATGGCTCTTCAGCCATGTAATTGCCCGTTTGAGCGTAAGCCCTTGCACGGCATCCGCCGCAAATCTTTCTACACTCGCAATATCCGCACTTTCCCTCAAGAGCTTCGCTGTCCCGCATCCGAGCAAGGTCCTTATTGCTGCGAATTATGTCGGCAAGCCTCTCTTTTATAACATTGCCGCATTTTACAGGCAGGTAGCCGCAGGGAAAGACATCCCCCTGATGACCGACAAATAACACGCCGTTACCCGCAAGGCATCCTCTTGAAGACATAGTGTGTCCGGCTCTGCCCGGTACAGAGCTGCTATTCTGTTCGGTTTGCGAGTGAGTCTTGCGTAAACCCTGCTGGCGAAGAATTCTTTCATAATGCGGGCCGCAGGTAACTTTTACCTGTAAGCCGCCAATCGCATCGAGACCGCATATTTCTAATAATTTTTCTTCATACTGACGGGGTGTGAGCATATCAGTTTCTGCCAGCGTTTGCCCGCAGCCGACAGGGACAAGCATAAATATGTGCAGCGCAGCGGCACCGATCGACTTGGCTAACTGGTAAACCTCTTCCAGTTGATGCGCATTTTGCTTTGTCAATGTGATATTGATTTGGAAATGGACGCCCATTTGACTCAAGAGTTTTGCGCCTTCAAGTGCTTTTTCAAATGACCCATCCTGTTTCCTGAGTTTATTATGCACATCGGTGGTTGCGCCATCCAGGCTTATTGCTACGCGAGCTATACAGCTGTCTTTTATCCATTGCGCCAATTTGTCGTCAATAAGAGTGCCATTAGTCGCCAAGGCACACCCAAGTCCAAGTGAATCGGCATAGCCGACCAGTTCAAATATATCGTCCCTGCAAAACGGCTCTCCGCCTGAGAAGACAAGAATGGGCATTGTTGACTGCGATCTGCCAAGCTGCGCCAATTGTTCTATCAAGTCTTTGGCCTGCTTGGTGGACATATCTTTTCCTGCGGATTCGTTGGATTCCAGCCGCCTGCAATGAGCGCAGGCCAGATTGCATTTTATTGTGGATTCCCAGAACAAAAGCCTCAGCGGTCCGGATGGCTGCGAAACTTGGGTTGCATCTATAATCGATTGATCCTTATTGGTTGGTTCACTTAAAACTTCTTTAGCCTGCTGCACAATACCGTCAATTAATTTCCTTGCATCATCCGTACCATATTTGCCGGCTACTCGATCAATGTCTTTAGGGTTCCTCTAAAAATTGATAAATTTACGTGCAATTGATTGCACCTTTAAATATATTACGCTCATTGACAATTAAATCACAGTATTTCATTCGATGGAGATTATTTCGATGATGCAGACAGG
>JAQURJ010000029.1 GCA_028715705.1 Phycisphaerae bacterium
GTTGTCTGGCTGTCAGAAGCCGTACTGAAAATCTCTTTTTTGCTTGTCGGTATAGTTGTGTTGCGGTCGATAAGCTTTGTCATAACTCCGCCAAGCGTCTCTATACCAAGTGACAGTGGCGTGACATCGAGCAGAAGTATATCCTTTACGCCCGCGTCACCAGCCAAAACCGCACCCTGAACCGCTGCACCCAGTGCAACGACTTCATCGGGGTTAAGGCTCTTATTCGGTTCTTTCTTAAAAATATCCTTTACAATCTGCTGAACCTTCGGGATACGTGTTGAACCGCCCACAAGCAAAACTTCCGCGATGTCGTTAACCGAAAGTTTGGCGTCTTCGATTGCTTTATGGCACGGCGATTTGAGCCGCTCGAATATCTGTTCGGCAAGCTGCTCGAATTTGCTCCGTGTAATAGTTATCTGCAGGTGCTTCGGTCCTGAAGCATCAGCTGTAATGAAAGGCAGGTTCACGGTCGTCTCAAGCTGCGAGCTTAATTCGCATTTGGCCTTTTCAGCCGCTTCTTTCAGACGCTGGTGCGCCATCGGGTCCTTTCGCAGATCAATGCCTTCCTTCTTCTTGAACTCATCGGCCAGATAATTAATAAGCACTTCGTCAAGATCGTCACCGCCAAGATGCGTATCGCCGTTCGTGCTGAGCACCTCAAACACGTTATCACCGATATCAAGAATAGAAATATCAAATGTTCCGCCGCCGAAATCGAAAATGGCGACCTTCTCGTTCTTTTTCTTTTCAAGACCATAAGCCAGTGCCGCAGCCGTCGGTTCATTAATAATTCGCTCAACCTTCAGTCCTGCTATCGTCCCAGCATCTTTGGTTGCCTGTCGCTGAGCGTCATTAAAATATGCAGGAACGGTAATTACCGCGCTTTCGACCTTTTCACCAAGATAATCCTCAGCGGTCTTTTTCAGATCCTGCAATATCATCGCCGATATCTCAGGCGGTGTATATTCCTTGCCCCGGACGCCGACCTTCACCAGCTCATTTGCTCCGCCGGTAATCTTGTAAGGCACTATCTTTTCTTCGGCTGCGACTTCGCTGTGCCGCCTGCCCATAAACCTTTTTATAGAAAAAACCGTGTTTTCAGGGTTGGTAACCTGCTGATGCCGTGCGATTTGCCCGACAAGCCGTTCGCCCTTATCCGTAAAACCCACCACCGAGGGGGTCAGCCGCGAACCAGCCGCATTGATAAGCACCTTCGGCGCAGAGCCTTCCATCACGGCCACCACCGACATCGTTGTTCCTAAATCTATACCAATAATTTTAGCCATTGCTGTTCCTTTCTTTAAAGAAATCCAGAAAGTCTCTCGATAGAATTTGTGCAAACAGCGTGCCAGCGACCATTGCCGAGGTGGATTTGTTTTTAAGTATAGTATTTATAGCTGTTTACAAGCATTGCATCCTGCGGCTAAAATCGTAGCGAAACTTTTTTTTGTCATTTTGGCAGGGTTTGCATAAAAAATGGCAAGGTGTCCAAATTTTCCCTTACTATCTGGGTTTCCATATATTTTGCGAACGGTTTGGTCGCGCGGTCAAGTATTCCAAAAATATATGCTATGGCATGTTGGAATTAGCCGTTAATCATTATAAATGAAATAAAGTTTTACCTCATCCTTTCCTAATCAATGAAATTTTGTTTTTCTCAAGAAAGTTTACAGTCCAATCCAGAATCGCAGCCGCAATTACGATGACGGGCAAGCCGAACAGGCCGCCAGCGAGGTTAGCCCCAAGAGAATACGTCGTCAAAGCTGCTGCCAGACCCACGGCTGTGGTGCCTATTTTACATTTGTTGAGTAATCTGGCAATAAGCACAGGCGTCATCCAAAGAAACGCTTTATGGCCGGGCAGACCCGGACTCAAACGCAAACATGCTATGAATAGTCCGGATAGCTTCTGCTACAAAATCGAAATCCCCCACCGAAACGCCGCCCGAAAGCACAACAATGTCTGCGTTATTTAACGCTTCGCGAATCGCTGAAATTAGCGTCCATGTCATCGGTAACAATCATGTTAGCAACAATATCAAGATAATACTTTCGACATAAGGCTTCGAGCATCGGACCATTTGAATTCATAATCTTGCTGGTTTCAAGCTGGTCGGGAGAATCAACAATCTCATTTCCCGTTGCAAGAATTGCGATGCGCAACAATTTTTTCAAATTATTTTTTTTTGAGATTTGAGGGGTTTTACCAATCTCAGAACTTATATATAAATGAGGTCTGTACACGGATGTCGTCGGCATCGCCGGAACCTTTATACTCTGTTCTCCACTGCGACAGTTCGAATCCGATCTGGGTACTTTTATTGATCGAACAAATGGCGTTGCCGAAGATGGAGCGGTTCATCGCTCTCTGGCTGGAATTGATGTCGTCATTTTCGACATCATCGATACCTACGCCGAAATTGTAGCTCCATTTACTCTTCGGTGTCAGGCTCGCCGCTATCCAGCCGCCACGGCTGCCGATCTCATTGTGGTAAGTGGTAGGTGACGCAACAGTTCCGGCTCCGGTCGATCTGACGCCCTGACCGATACCGCCGAAATAATCATTAAGATTTTTCCCGCAGAAAGCCTCGCTCTTGATAGTCCACAATTCGTTTATCGGCTGAAGCATATCAAAGTTCAGTGACCAACTGTCAAATTCTTCGCTTGTAGCGGTATCACTAAGATCATCGTATTCCTCAACTCCCCAATGGCCTGAAAAACCTATCGTTGTGGGTTTATAACCAAACCACGGGAACGTAAAGCCAACTCTGCCCTGCAAGGTCGGAAAACCGGAGTCTTCACCAGATTTGGCTCCGGCGGTGCTATCCAGTTCATCGTCGCCTATAGTGCGTGAAATCGCGCCTTGGAGCTGCATATCTACATCTTCACAAAGCTGCATGCCTTTTGTCAGGCGAATCTGAGGATGCCTGTATCCGATATTTCCGGCATCCCATAAAACAGTATAATTAAGGGTATTTGGAAACAGCGGCGATATGACATCAGATGTCTGACCGGCAATAATGCTGAATCTTTCATCCGGCCATTCAATATTCATAAACGCATGGCGCAGCAGAGGAGCAGCTTTGTTTTCGGCGGATCCATTGCCGTAAAAGTCTATTTCTACCTGGCCGCTGGTTCTGACACCATCTTCTTCGGGGCCTTTTATCTTTAGCCCAAAGCGAGACTGGTTGGCGGTAAGGTTGAATTCGTTGTCATTATCCTTGCCAGACGACTCATTATCTACATAAAGAACATAATTGCCCGTGGTAACTCGCGAATTGTCATAAGCCGCATCGGCCTTTATATAGCCATAGAACTGAACATCGAGACTCGACCAGAGAGGGTTTTTGCCCTCACCTTTTTCGACAAGTTCGAGAATCCTCTTGAAATCGTCGTCGGTGAGACGTGCAGGAGCTGACTGCTGCGGTGCGCGGCTTGGGGCCTTGGCCTGCTCGGCTACCGTTTTTCTAAGTTCCGCCATTTCCTGTTCAAGTTTTTCAGTCCGCTGCTTTAATTGCGCATTCTGGTTCTGCAGTTCATCAATGCCGGGAGTGCTGTCGGCAAAGGCTTTTAGCGGGCTGGTTGAAAAAATTACTGCAAACACCGCTACTGCTAAAAATATACGACTCATACTGTTCTCCGTAACAACAATAACAACAATTTATTACATCTTCAGTCAGACAATAGAAGGCGTGATTGTTAAGTAACGAAACCATTGCGTCAAGACCTTTATGGGCAAATAAGAAAATATTTCAATAAATGAGCACAAACGAACAGGAAAAATCGACAGCATGTATCTGACTCAACATTGGGTATTTATGATGCCACCGTCAAAAGTGCGTCATTGGTGAAAATTTTCATAACTAACTGAAAAATAATGGACTTATATGAATTTCAAGGTTGACAGGCGCGGTCGGCGACATATGATATAACTTATTATATGTTAATGACTTGGAGTAATTATGCGAAAATTGGTTGACCCGTTTGACAGTGTGTTGGCGCCTCAGACCCGCAAGCATCTTCTGGATAGCTGGCCGGAGGTGTTCCGTCATGTACTGCTGGAAAAGATGCCGGTCGGAGCGTTGTCGGAACACTTTGATCCTGTGATGGGACGACCCAGTAAAGAGTTATATTCGATGGTGGGACTGATTTTCTTGAAATATGTCTGTTGAGGAAGTAATCCCAAAATACTCCGAAATCGTTCGAGCCAAAGGCGCTGCTCCGAAAACGGCAGCCAAATACAAAACCTATTGAATTACAAGAACTTATGGACTTTATTTTGGCGGAAAAAGAAAAAACGGAGAGGGCGAGATTCAATCTGTCCTCTTTCTGTAAACTTGTAAAAAACCCATATTTAGCACTTAATTCCGGTAAAAACAAAGATTTAGAGTCTCTCGTTTCTTTACTGTCCTGAACCCTGTTTTGAGGACAGTGGGAAAATTTCTTTGTCTTTTTGACATTTGGTATCAAACCGGCATCAGATAAGCAGTATAAAACGAACTAAAAGTTTTTTTCTAATCAAAACTAAGCTTTTTTGCCGATAACATCCCATAATAGATGCGAAAATAACCCAATTAAGGAAGCATTTTGACATTTTGAGTTATTATGCAACTCAAACGAGAGCACGGAAGCGTTGAAGCAGGTGAACAGGAGAAAAATCATAGAATGATGCCCGCGTCAAAAGTCGGATTGTCGCAATCTCATCCGCGATACTGCCTCAAAAAACCAGATTATTGTTACTTTTCTGGACTTTTGGCGGGCGTATCTAGAATAAGCGGTTCGACCGATATTGGGATATTTGCAGTTGTCTGTTAACCTGATCATCTGATCTTGCGTTTTATTGCTTTTTTTGTCCATTACGCCCTTTTTTCGGAATCGATATATAGTTATGGTGCAGCCGACGGGGACGGAGTGCGTCAGGATTTTCGACTTATGACTGATTATTGGTAATTTAGAAAATATGGCAGCCTATAAGTGGGAAATCAGAAGTCAGTGGGTAGTCCGCGATGGGCAGTGGATAATCCCCCGAAGACGGCGGACAGCTCCCTGAGGTCAGAGAATGACTCACGGAAGGCTGCGGATAATCCACTGGAGGAAATGGATGATCCATTCGGCGGCAAATATGCGTTTTTGACCTGAAAAAGGGCTTTTTTGTAAAATCGTGCTAATCGGCTGCCGCAGCAGGCTTATTAGCGGTTAAATGAAGTACCAAATGCAGCGCGGCAACTGGGTAACATCAAGAATAAAACTCTTCTTTACAAATAGTTACAAAGCCTAAACACAAAAGTACAAGGCAAAAACATCTATATAATCAGAGAAACTTTTCCACCGTTGGACAACTATCTCAACGAAGAAAGATTTTAAATGGCGCCTCTGAATTTTAGAGCAGTAATTTTTAATCGCTATTTCTCCAATACATCCTGGCTTTTAGCAGAAAAAATCTTTCGGCTATCAGTCACCTTTGTCGTATGGGCCTTTGTAATTCGATATTTAGGCCCAGAACGATTCGGATTACTTAGTTTTGCCGCAAGTTTTGTTGGGCTTTTCGCCGGATTTTCCGCAATCGCATCCGATGGCATAATCATACGCGAACTTGTAAGGGACCCTCAAAACACAAATAGGTTGTTAGGCACCGCATTTGTGATGAAGCTTTTCGGCGCATTAATTGTGTTTGTTCTCGTCTTCACCACTGCGCTGCTTATGGGCAATGACAGTCTTACCAATGTGTTAATATTTGTTATTGCCCTTGGCCTGATGTTTCAGTCATTCAATATCGTTGACTGTTATTTTCAAGCACTTGTAAAATCCAAATATGCAGTATATGCCCAAATCCTTCAATTATTCCTCTCGTCAATTACGAAACTATTGCTTGTTCATTTTAATGCTTCATTGATCTGGTTTGCTGTCGTTACAGCCGCTGACAGTCTAATTATAGGTTTGGGACTATTGTGGTTCTATAGGACCCAGAGCGGACGTGTGCAGGCTTGGCGATTCGATCCAATGACTGCTCGCAATCTCATCAAAGACTCCTGGCCGCTGTTTTTATCAGGGCTTGTCATTTCCGTATATATGAAAATAGATCAGGTAATGATCCGGGAAATGCTTACCGACCGGGCTGTTGGAATTTACGCTGTCGCGGTCCGTCTCTCGGAATCATGGTACTTTATCCCTATGGTTATAACCGCTTCCTTGTTTCCGGCTATAATCAATGCAAAAAAAGTGAATGAAGACGTGTATTATCATCGGCTGCAAAAATTATACAACCTCCATTCACGTCTTGCAGTTGCCATCGCAGTGCCAACAACTTTCCTTTCAACGTATATCATTGTATGGATATTCGGCAAAGAATTTTCCGAGGCGGGTATCGTATTAGCAGTGCATATCTGGTCTGCGATATTTGTTTTTATGGGTTTTATCAACGGCAAATGGATACTGGCGGAAAATTTAGGATTGCTTGCCTTTTGGCGAAGTTTATCGGGGGCTATATTAAATGTCGTTCTAAATTTAATATTAATCCCTTATTTTGGAATACTCGGCGCCGCTGTCGCAACGCTGGCTTCTGTTGCTGCTTCAACGCATTTTTTCTTCGCCTTCGGTCCAAGAACAAAGATGATATTCAGAATGCAGAACAAGTCGTTATTGTTGATAGCTGACTAAGGAATTGATAATGAAAATCGGAATTTTGACTTTTCCCGATGTGATAAACCATGGCGCTTATCTGCAAGCATACGCTTTGGAAAAGACTATTGAGTCTTTCGGTCATGAAGTTTGCCTGATAAATTATAGAAACCTAAGACATTATGTGAATGAGTATAAAGCCCTTTTGCTAAAAAAAAATCTAACAGAAATACTTTTCAATCTTAGAAAAATCAGGAAATTCAGGGATGCTCAAAAAAAATTCGGCATGAAAACACGGACGTTTTCCGTGAAAGAAATAAAACAGGTGCGGTTTGATTTAATTGTCGTAGGTAGTGATATTGTATGGAACTTCAAAAGTCCTTTTCTCGGACAAGACCCCATTTACTTCGGGCACAGCCTGAACACCCAGAGGCTAATATCTTATGCTCCGAGCTTCGGTTACGCTTCACAAGATGAGGCTATTGCTCAATATGTAATCGACGGATTGAAAAAATTCAGTCGCATTTCGGTGCGTGATGAAAATTCTAAAGCTATCGTAAAAAAAGCCATCGGTTATGACGCTAAGGTAGTTCTTGATCCGACATTTCTTTATGATTATACAGGATGCGAAATTGAACCGGCGTTTGATAATTTTATTCTGGTCTATGGGAGTGGTTTGCGACCCGGTGAAATAGAACAAACAAGAGATTTTGCCCACAAAAATCAATTGAAAACTGTCGCAATATCCCTTAATCAAAAATGGTGTGACCATAATGTTGTTGCTTTAGACCCTTTTGAATGGCTGGGCTTTTTTAAAAAAGCATCATATATAGTTACCAGTTTGTTCCACGGAACAATTTTCTCGATAAAATATAATAAACAATTCTGCGTCAGCATGAATGAATTCATAGAAAATAAAGCCTTGCCGATTTTGAATAGGTGTTTGCTCAATAATCAAATCTTATCCGGTGACGTCAGTGTCGCGGACGCTCTTGCGAACAGAATCGACTATGACTTTACAAATAGTGCCATAGACAACATGGCTGCCTTTTCCCTGGATTATCTGAGAAAGGCAATAAATGATTAAAAGGCTGTTCTATAGTTTAATGCCTGTCCGGCTGCAGAAGACAACAAGAAGATGTCTTTTGTTTATGCGTCTTGTCAGACAAAGCCTCTATGATATCCGCCGGTATGTCTCATCCTCGGTTGTTTACCCGATCGATGACCCCGTCCAGCTTGAGGCCAAGATTACCGCCTGTTCGCATGTAATCGAAAAGGGTTTTACAATGCCTTGTACAAAAGAAACCTTCGGCAAGCAAAACGTCGATATCCTTTTAGCCGCATTGCAACGCTATAAGAGCAAGGGGTATTCACTTGAAAATACACAGTATCGCTCGGCTGTTACAGCACTCAAACAATACTTTGAGTTTCATAAGGGTAAAAATGTTGATCTAAGCGAAATCGAAAAGTTTCTGTGCAGCGACAATCATCACGGCCAGCCGGCACATTCGTGTTTTCTGAAAAAGACAAAAGATGAAATTATTCAGGCCGCTGGTCAGGACTTTCAGACTCATGCGATGAACAGGTACAGCATACGAAATTTTGACAGTACGCCTGTCGATATTGAAATTTTAAAAGATGCCGTGCGAATAGCGCAAAAAAGCCCATCCTGCTGCAACAGGCAATGTGCGAGGGTTTATATCGTTGAAACACGTGAAAAAATATCAGCTATTTTAGATATTCAAAACGGCAACCGCGGCTTTGGTGATACCATTGACAAATTGCTGATTATTGCCGCCAACCTGAGTGTATTCGAGGGCCACAAAGAACGAAACCAGGCTTTTATTGACGGCGGTATGTTTGCAATGTCCCTTTTATATGCTCTTCATTATTATGGTCTTGGCGCTTGCGCATTAAATTGGTGTGTCACAAAAACTGAAGATGTTAAACTCCGCAAAGCTATAAACATACAGGAAAGCCACACTATTTTGATGATGATAGGCGTCGGCAACCTGCCCGAAAAAGTAAAATTGTGTCGTTCGCAGCGAAAACATTATGAGGATTTAATAAGTTTAAGATGAAATGTAAAAAACACAAATCTTATCTAATAAGTTCACACATCATATTTGTTGGTTACAACAAACGCGTTTGGAGAATCTAAAATGCTATACCTACCTCGCAAAATTAAGAGTTTACTTGCGGGTTTCTTCATGCTTACGGTTTCTATGTTGATCTACCTGTTAAAGTATAGAAAATTCCATGCCGATGAATCCATGAAAAAAGGCTTTGAAGATCACAGATCTGATATTGACACAAATGGCACCGAATATGCTGCTATTTTCGAAAGATTGCTACCCGCATATAATAAAGCAAAGCAACAGCAAAAAAACGTTGACTGTGTTTACCAAATAGGTCCTCTTTGGCAGAAGATGATTGAAGACCAGTTTACCGATTTAATAGAGGCATCTTCATCTTCCGATACAACAAAACTTAGAGCTCTTCTTGAAAACTTTCAACGTGAAAAATTTACCTTTAGTTCCGGCGGATCAGCCGGAGATTTTCATTCGCTGCAAAATAATCGATTATATAAATATCAATTTATTAACGGTTGGTACAAATATTATGATATCTATAACGATTTGTGCAATGATCACCCTGAACTAACCTATCCCCTCTATGGAAATCCGGCGGGGTTATATTACAATGGTCAAGTAATTCCAACCGAGGCAATACGTTACCATTATTACGCTACTGAGATACAGTCGCTATTACGTGACGTCGATAATCCTGTAATTTGTGAAATAGGCGGTGGCCTAGGTGGTCAGGCCTATAAGGTGATATCAAGTTTAAACAAGCCAGCAACCTATATTTTGTTGGATATACCGGAAATGCTCATCGTTTCTTCATATTTTTTACTGGCGGCTTTACCAAATAAAAAAATATTGCTTTATGGCGAAAATACGTGTAATTCAACAGAATTTAGTCAATATGATGTGGTATTATTGCCACATTTCATGCTTAACCAAATGCAAAATGAGTCCGTTGATCTTTTTTTTAACTCAAACAGTCTTTCGGAAATGACCTGTGATACAGCCCAGGAATATATTAGACAGATTGAAAGAATATGCAGGAAATACTTTATGCATATCAACCACAATGTGAAGTTTGCCTGGAGGGAAAATGGCAATGAAGCAACTAACATGCGTGCAACCGATATGATTCCAGACCCTAAAAAGTTTAAAAGAATCTACCAACATCTACGCGCTTTTTCTAAAATCGATGACAAAATATTCTACTATAGAAAAAAAGCCAAACACTTTACATTCTTATATGAAAAAATGAGGCCATCAGAATAGAGAGGTTAATGTGTTTGCTCGCTACTTCTCTGTTGATTTATCACTGCCGAGTCTTGGTTGATAGACTTAAACACCTATCTGGCGATCTTAAGCAAAGGTGGTTTATGAAAATGCAAAAACAAAAAGCTGTACTGATAATCACACCTTCTTTCTCACCCGATATAGGTGGTATAGCTACTCATTTGGATGATCTATGCAGGTATCTTACAAAAACCGGATACAAGGTATTCGTTGCAACCTGTCAGCCAATAATGACAAGAAAAGCGGCCAGATATTTTGAACACAACGAGAATACGGTCATTTTACGATCCCCGCTGCTCGGATGGAGATTCTTTATTCCTTCCGGCAGGTTAAGGTTTGTCTATGAGACGATTCTTCTGTTTGCGACGGCGTTTTTTCTGCTTTTATTTAATTGCAAGACTGTAAAGGTTATTCACGTGCACGGTCATACTGCCGCTTTCGCCGCAAAACTGCTCAATTTGATTTTTAGAAAAAGAACAATTTTAAGTACACATAATCTGTTCGGATTCAACCCTGCCAAATTAAGTAACCGAGTAATACAAAAATCGCTTTGTTCGATGGATTTTATCTGGACGGTATCGCAGGAATCAAAAGATGAACTTGTTGAAATGGGCGTCGCTTCGAAGAAAATCGCCGTATTTACTCAGTGGGTAAATCATGATATATTTTTACCAGCCGACAAGCAGCTTGCCAAGGTAGGTCTCGGCTGGGACAAGAAATTCGTTGTACTATTTGTCGGAAGGCTCGAACCGGCCAAAGGCGCAGATATTCTCACAAGCGTAGCCGCACAATCCAATGGTCATGTAATCTTTGGCTTTATCGGTAAAGGGTCAATGACCGAAACTATCAAAAATATCGCGGCATTATCTTCCAACGTCCTGCATTTGGGTGAAATTGAAAACTCAAAACTGCCTCTTTATTTCAACGCTGCCGACATATTGGTCGTTCCCACTCCGGCAAACGAAGGATTCGGGCGAAATATTATTGAAGCTCTTGCCTGCGGTCTTCCGGTAATAGGAACAAAAGTGGGCAGAATGCCGGAAATAATCGATCAAAGCGTAGGATTGATTGTTGTACCTCCCTACGTGGAAAATATAAAATCCGCCATCGAAAACCTTTATAACAATCCTGAAAGGCTTGCCCGATTTTCAGGCAACTCCGTCGGATATGTCAGGCAAAAATACGGCGAAAGTCACGCTGAATCCTTAGTAAGTGCTTACGAAGTTTCAATATAAAGCCGAAGAAGATGAAAAATTCACAAAAAAACGAAAAAGCGGTGCTGATTATAAGTAACTCCTTTCTACCCAGCACTGGGGGCGTACAGACACATTTGGATGATCTGTGCAGACATCTTCTTTCGTCGGACAAAAAAGTTTTTGTGGTAACTTGCCAGCCTGATAAATCAAAGACAAAGAGCAAATACATCGAGCGATCGGAAAATTGTATTATCGTAAGGATGCCTGTTTTTGGTATGAATCTATTAGGTTTGATGAGGCTAAAATTTCTATATGAGAATATTCTTTTGTTTCTCGGGTCTTTTTTTGTAATCTTGCGATATTACAGCCGCATAAAAACAATACACGGACATGGCTTCGCCTTTTATCTTAAACCACTGAAATTACTGTTTCCCTCAAAAAGATTCGTGCTAAGTACTCACAATCTTTACCATTTCCCCCAGCATGGAAAATTACGTAATTCAATTGTACGCTGGGCATTGTTTTCAAACGACTTCGTTCTCACTGTCTCGAAACAGTCAAGAGACGAACTTGTTAAAGCAGGCTTTGATTCTGAAAAAATAACGGTCTTTCATCAATGGGTTAACCAGGAAAAATTCAAACCTTTCGATAAAGTTTCAGCGAAAAAGCGGCTGGGATGGCAAGGTCGGTTTATCGCGCTTTTCGTAGGCAGATTTGAACTTGAAAAAGGAGCTGAGCTGCTTATGCAGGTTGCCGATAAAACATGCGAAAATATTACATTTGCCTTTATTGGTGATGGACCAATGGCCGAACAAATCAAAGAACAGGCTTCTGATCGCAAAAACGCTGTCTTTATTGGCAAAGTAAAAAATGAGGATATTCCTTCTTACCTCAACGCAGCAGATGTTCTTGTAGTTCCTTCTCAATGGGAAGAGCCGATGGGAAGGGTCGTCCTCGAAGCATTTGCCTGTGGTTTGCCGGTAATAGCAACCGCCAGAGGGGGAATGCCTGAAACAATCACTTCAGATGTCGGGATACTCGTCAGTCCGCCTGAAAAAGACGTTGAGAATATATCAAAAGCGGTTAACCAGTTATATAATGACCAGGATAAGTTACGCTATTTTTCTAAAAATGCTGTTACTCTAATAAATGAAAAATACAGCCATAAAAATGCCGAATTGATTGTAGGCAGTTACAGTTAGAGCAATCGAAAGGTTTTCCCCAAAAATATGCCGGCAAATTATTATAATCCAAAAATTTCAGAAAAAGCGTCGGCAACCATTCCACAGGTTTTACCCGGAAGACTCGAGCTGGCATTGTTTCTTTTAGCGACCGCGTTGGCAATTATTGCAGTCGGTACCATGGACAATGTAGCCGCTGGGGCAGGTCTAATAGGGGTGGTGATTTCCGTCATGCTGATCAAACGGCCTCAATTGGCTCTGGCTATTTTGTTTAATGGTGTTATTCTTTATTTCTATTTATTATGCAAGTTTGGTTTGGAAACCAGCCGCATCACCACAGCGGCGTTTTATTTTGTTCTTGTCGCAACCGCATTCTTAGGGTCGGCTCTTGTTATTCTGCAACAAAGACAAACATTCAGACTCGGTGCTGTTGATATTTTGTTTATATTCTTTTTTCTGTACATTTTTCTGAGCTATTTTTTCTTTTCAGCAAGACACCACGCCGCCTATATAAAAATTGGTTATGCGCCCCTTATGGTTGTTGGGCCTTACTTTGCGACTATGCTGCTGTCATCGGTAAGAGCCGTACACAATTTCTTTAGGTACTGTGTTATTTTGGCGGCTGTTCTGATAATCCCATCCTTCTGCGAATTGCTTTTTAATCCTGCTTTTGAAAATTCCGCACGTTTTTCCGCTTATGAATTGAACGGTCTTGACAACCCAATTTTATTCGGTCTGACTTTTGGAAACCTTTTAATCATCGTAGGAACATGGATTATAGAAAAAGACGGACTTAAACTTAAACATATTGTCGTGGTAATGCCGTCAATTTTTTTGCTGATAAGATCAGGGTCGCGCGGTGCATTGCTTAGTTTTATTGTTACAATGATTGCTGGAATTGCTGTCGTCTCTAAGATCAAACCGAAAACGAAGTTTCTTTCCATAATTATCTGTGTTCTGCTATTTATGTCAGCCTATTACTTTATACCCGAAAGCACCATCGATTTTTATAAAAGCACTCTTGATTACCAATATATGCCCCAAAGTTCCGTGTCCCAGCGGTTTACAATGTGGCAACAAGCAATAAAAGATTTTGCAAATAATCCCATACTCGGCGTCGGTGTCGGCAATTCGGTCTGGGGAGGCGGATTTCCGCATAATATCATCCTTGAAGTAGCAGCGGAACTTGGATTAATAGGCCTGTTCATGTTCTTGGCGATTAGTTATTTATCCGTAAAAAACGCCATATCCTGCATGAAAAGAGAAAAAGATATTGAACTTAGAATATGTATGAAAATATCCCTGTTACTATTTATCTATGCCTTTGTCGAGGCTTTATTTACCGGCTACATAACAAATCAAACGCAATTATTTGTCAGCATTGCGATTATATCCGCCATTACTAAAATACAGCAACGCAACAATAGTTCGTCCAGCAGCCGATGTTTTTCGTCAAGTCTTAAACCCGAGGTGCCGTCGTGCGAATAGCGATGATGCAAAGAATGATATGCGGCTACCAGATGCCATTTTATCTGCTGTTAAATGAGCGGCTGAAACGAAAAAACATATATCTCAACGTTTTCTGTGGATCAACACAGGATAATGGATATGTTTATGAGGACACTTTTTTTTCTCGGCTCTTCCAAATAAAGTTTAACGTTAAAATCGGCGGCTTACAGGATAAACTTATCATCCTGCCCACTTTATTCGCTGCCTTGGTAAAATACAAGCCCGATGTGGTCGTTGCCGAAGACATAAGTGCAATGCCCAACTGCATTACTGTATTGCTTTACTGCAAATTGTTCAAAATTCCTTATATCGTGTGGGGGCTGGGGGCTATTCCCAATAAGAAGCCATCCCGCATAAGAGTTTTTCTTGAACCGGTTATCAGTGTATTCCGCAAGGGGGCACAAAGCATGCTATGTTACAGCTCTTACGCCGAAGATTATTACCGTAGCAAATACAAAAAGAGATGCCACATAGCCTATAATTCCACAACGATGCGTCACTCGCCGCAGGAATATGAGAAAATTCAAGCCAATATCAGCCTTAAATATAAAAACCCCGATCCCCTTAATATTACTTTCATCGGCCGGTTGATACCGCAAAAAAAAATCGATCTGCTTTTGGCCGCAATATCCAAAATCCAAACCGGCATTCCAATCCGGCTTTCTGTTATAGGCGATGGAAATATCAAAAGCGGTCTATCGCAGCTTTGCCAGCGGCTGAACATTTCCGATAAAGTACACTTTCTTGGCGAAATATCCGATCACCGTGAAAAGGCGAGAATTTTTATGAATACACATTTAGGCGTCTTGCCAGGTCTCGGCGGGCTGGCTGTACAGGAAATGATGTGGTACGGAATTCCGGTCATCGCATCCTCTGCCGACGGCACAGAGCAGGATCTTATAGTAAAAGGCAAGGCAGGCGTATATATCGAGAAAATAGATGAAAATAAGCTCTGCAAGGCAATCCTGTCTTTTATAAATATGGGTTGCGATGCAAAAGCATTATTGGCTTTGAACGCATTAAAGGTAGTTTATGAAAAATATAATATAGACTCAATGCTTGACGCTTTTGAACAATGCGTAAACATTAAAAATAACACAAATTGCGATATGGAAAAATATGAACAAAGAACAATTCTTCAAAAATAAAAACATCTTAATCACCGGAGGCCTTGGTTTTATAGGCAGCAACCTTGCTATAGGGCTTGTGAACGCCGGAGCGAATGTTACTCTTTTGGATGCGATGATTTCAGGACACGGCGGAAATCTTTACAACATTGAACCCATAAAGAAGGATGTCGCTGTAAATTTCAGCGATATTCGTGATGAAAACAGTATGAATTATCTTGTACGTGGGAAAGATTATATCTTTCATCTTGCCGGTCAAAACGACCATGTCTTGAGCCTCACCGACCCGTTCCCTGATATTGACATAAATATAAAAGGATCTGCCGTATTGCTTGAAGCGTGTAAAAAATTCAATAAGGATGTCCGGCTTATTTACACGGGGACAAGGGGCGAATACGGATCCACCGTTACATTACCCGTAAAAGAGGACGCTTCGATAAACCCAAAAGGCATTTACGAACTTTCCAGCCTAACCGCTCAGAAGTTATTTAAGATATATAATGATAACCACAAAGTAAAATCTGTAACTCTTCGCCTCACAAATATTTACGGCGAAAGAGCACAAATGCAGCATCATCGCTTTGGTGTCGCGAACTGGTTCGTCCGTATGGCCATAGACAACCAAACCATTAAAGTTTTCGGCGACGGCTCGATTTTGAGAGATTTTCTCTACGTTCAGGATACAGTAGATGCAATTCTAAAAAGTGCCTGCTGTGAATCCGCTTACGGCGAAGTCTTCAATATAGGCGTAGACAAACCGGCCAGCTTTCTCGAATTAACTAAAATAATCATTGAACTCACAAACTCCGGAAATTGGGAATTTGCTCCCTTCTCTCCAGAAAGAGCGGCACAAGAACCCGGCGATTTTTATTCTGATATTACAAAGGCGCGTAAAATCCTCGGATGGGAACCCAAAACCGACCTAAGAACCGGTGTCGGCCTGACAATAGATTTTTACCGCAAGTTTAAAAAATATTATTGGTAAGTGAGGTTTATATGATACCTTTTGGCGATCTGAGTCGTGAATACAGCGAGCTTGCATATGAAATAGAACAAACCATCAAGTGCGTTTGCCGAAGCGGCTGGTTTGTTCTCGGCAAAAAAGTGGAGGAATTTGAAAATGCCTTCGCGCAATATATAGGCAATAGCACTTTTGCAATTGCGGTAGGTTCAGGCACCGAAGCCCTGCATTTGTCTTTGGTTGCCGCTGGCGTCCAACAAGGCGACTATGTGATAACCGCTCCAAATACCGCCGTTCCGACAGTTTCAGCCATAAGTTCTGCCGGTGCCGAGCCACTTTTTGTCGATGTTGACGAAAATAGCTTTAATATAAATCCTTCCCTACTTCGTGAAACTGTCAAAAAGCAAAAAAGGGATTTAGGCAAAAAATTAAAAGCTATTATCCCTGTTCATCTTTATGGCCAGAGTGCGGATATGGACCCCATAATTGAAATTGCAAGGGAGTTCAATCTGAAAATTATTGAAGATGCCTGCCAGGCACATGGGGCGGAATATAAAGGTTGCAAGGTCGGCTCACTGGCCGATTACGCAGCGTTCAGTTTTTATCCGAGTAAGAACCTCGGCGCTTATGGCGATGGCGGCATTATATTAACAAAAGACCCTGCCGAAGCCGAAAAACTAAAAATGCTGAGAAACTACGGACAGGAAAAACGCTACTATCACAAAATTATAGGTTTCAACAGCCGCCTGGACGACATCCAGGCAGCTATACTCCTGGTTAAAATGAAGTACCTTGACAAATGGAATGAACGCAGAAAGCAAATCGCAAATCTATATTCAGAGCTTATTACAAACTCGAAAATAATAAAACCCTCTGAACAGCCGCACTGTCGGCATGTTTTTCACCTTTATGTCGTACGTTTCTTGCAAAGAAGCGAATTACAGAATTATCTCGAATCGAACGGTGTGAGAGCCATGATACATTACCCCATCCCAATCCACAAACAGCAGGCATACAATTACCTTGGTTTTACTGAAAATGACTTTCCGGTGGCGGAAAAACTGGCAAAGGAAATACTATCTCTCCCCATTTTCCCTCAATTGATGAACACTGAGGTCGAAACAATTGCAGAATTGATTAATAAATTTGCAGGAGTTTTTGCAGCAGATGAAGTCTTGCAAATAGCATAACATATTTTAGAAATGCAAATGAATGATAATCGAAATTACCGCTGGACGGATAAAACTTCTATAAGACCGGAATTTTCCTGCATAATGGATTGGATTATGAAAAATTCACGTGTCCTCGACTTAGGATGTGGAAATGGTTCTTTGCTGGCGTTGTTAAAAGAAGAAAAGAACATTACCGAGTTCGGCATTGAAATCAGTCAAAGCGGTATTGACTGCTGCATTAAAAAAGGAGTCAACGCAAGGCAAGGCACGATAGATGTCGAATTAAAGGACATACCGGACAATTCTTTCGAATTTTCGATATGCAGCGTAACCATCCAGATGGCTATGTACCCGGAAATTACGTTGCGTGAAATGAAGCGGGTTTCAAAATACCAAATTGTATCTTTTCCCAATTTTGCTTACCTCCCGAATCGGCTTGAGCTTTTACTTAGAGGCAGAATGCCTCGCAAACTGCTGTCTGGTTATTATTGGTACAACACTGGTCATATCCACCAATTTTCCATAAAGGATTTTAAGGAAATGATAACCGCTCAAATCGGCCTTAAAATAAAAGCCTGCCGTTATTTTGGAGGCGCAAGAAATCTAAGCCGCATCGCCCCAAACCTTTTGGCTGCTACAGGCCTGTTTCTAATGGAAAAACAACTATGAATCAATACTTCTGCACTTATTTTGACAGTAACTATTTATCCAGAGGCCTGACAATGTATAATTCTTTGTTGCGGGTTTCGCCGAATTTCAAACTCTGGATACTTTGCTTTGACGATACAACATATCGCCTGCTCTCTCAAATGAATCTTAAGAATGTTGAATTGCTCTCACTTGATGAATTTGAAGATGACGACCTGAAAAAAGCCAAGCAGAACAGGACGCCGGTAGAATACTTTTGGACGTGCACGCCGTCTTTGCCGCTTTTTCTGCTGAAAAAATATCCGCACTTGCCAATCATTACTTATATCGATGCGGACTTATATTTCTACAGCGATCCAGAACCCATATTTGAAGAATTTGGAGATCGTTCCATACTTTTGATTGAACACAGATATGCCAAAGACGCTGAGCATAAGACTAAAAATAACGGTATTTATAATGTGCAGTTTATAACTTTCCGAAATAATGCAACAGGTAAAGAAGCTTTATTATGGTGGCGCGAAAAATGTATAGAATGGTGCTACAGACGCGCCGAAGACGGAAAAATGGGCGACCAGAAATATCTCGACGACTGGCCGCAACGATTTCAGAATACTTGCATACTTCAAAACAAAGGTGCGGGTCTGGCTCCGTGGAACATTATCAATTATGAATTGAAACAGGCAGGATGCAAGATATTCGTTGATGATAACGAGTTGATTTTTTACCATTTCCATTTTTTCAAGATGTACAGCAGTACACTTTTTAATCTTTCAACTTATGACCTTAGCAGTGTGCATAAACAGCTTGTCTATCGGCCATATATAAAAAGTATTCGTGAAGCCATAAATTATGTCAGGCAATTCGATCATTCATTCAATAGAGGGTATTCTTCATTTAGCCTTGACTCCATAAAAGAATCCGCCTGGCTTTTTATGAGCATATTGAGGGGGAATTTTTGCTATTTGCCAAGCTCAAGGTGCAAACAAAAACAATGAAAATTCTTCTGATTGATCCGCCGTTTTATCGTTTTATCGGCTACTACAACCGTTATTTTCCGCTGGGATTGGCGTCGCTTGCCGCTGTGTTGGAACAGAAAGGCCACCAGGCGCTCGTCTATGATGCTGATTATAACGAAAATCCGACGAAGATGGATTTTTCGCGACTCGAAGATGATTATTCCTTCTACCTTGCGGCATTGGCAGATGACAACAATCACGTCTGGCAGGAAATGAAAGAAACAATCGGCGATTTTAAGCCGGACATTGTTGGTATTACAATCTGGACAACTTTTGCCGCGGCTTCTTTCAAAACCGCACATATTTGCAAACAGTATAACAAGGATATTCCGGTTATCTTCGGCGGCCCGCACGGTACGATAAAACATGATGAGATAATGCGGATATGCTCCGATGTTGACATCATAGTTAAAGGCGAAGGAGAAAACACCATTCTTGAACTGGCGGAAAAACTGCAAGGCAGGGATGGGCTTAGGGATGTAAAAGGAATCGTTTACAGAGAAAATGGCGATGTAATAAATAACGCTGAGAGAGAATTTATCGAAGACCTCGATACGCTTCCCTTTGCAGACAGGGAACTGCTCTTGAACAAAAATTTCTATGATTCCGAAGACATGGGGCTGATGATGACCAGCCGCGGCTGTCCCTATAGCTGCTCTTATTGCGCGACAAGTATATGGAAACGCAAGATCCGTTATCGTTCAGTTGATAATGTTATAAAAGAGATAAAGCTGATTCGTGAGCATTACGGTACACAGCAATTCACCTTCAAGGACGATTCTTTTACCGTCAACCGAAAAAGGGTAATGGAATTGTGTGAAAAATTGACAAAGCAAGACTTGGATATAAATTGGGACTGCAATACGAGGGTAAATCTTATTGACAAGGAGATGCTCGCCGCGATGAAGCATGCCGGATGCAACAGCATTAAAATCGGAATAGAAACGGGAAGCGAAAGAGTGCTTGGGCTGATAAACAAGGGGACAACGCTTGCGCAGGCAAGGAACGCAGCCAAACTACTTGGGAAAGCGGGCATTCACTGGACAGCGTACTTTATGATGGGACTTCCTTCGGAGACAAAAGAGGAAACTTATGAAACCTTAAGTTTTTTGCAGGAGATCAAGCCTGATTTCGCTTCGTTAAGTGTTTATGAACCGTTTCCAGGGACAGATCTGTTTGAATTTGGAATTGAAAAGAGGCTTGTTCAGAGCGAAAGAACTTTGGAGGATTTTTACAGCATCTCTCCCAAGTATTATTACGTCAAAGATATCAGCCGCAGAGTTGATACAATGGACAATACCGAATTCGAGAGGCTCGAAGCCGAAATGAAAGGAAAATTTCACAGATACAATATGGGTTTCTCAAAATTGGTGAAACGCGGAACATCAAGAAGCAAACTTTACCTAAAAGAGCCGAAAGCGTTATTAGCCGATATCAGGAAATTTAGAAGCTGGATAAAGTAAAAATGAACGTTTCGATAATTACAGTTGTGTTTAACGCGGCAGGAACAATCGAAGACTGCATAAAAAGCATCCACTCGCAGACATATCCCGATATAGAGCATATCATAATAGACGGGGGATCGACCGATGAAACGATAGATATAATTAATCATTATAGGGATAAAATTTCAAAAATTGTTTCCGAAAAGGATAATGGCGTTTATGACGCAATGAACAAGGGCATTAAGCTGGCAACCGGTTCAGTAATAGGTTTTCTGAATGCTGATGATATCTATGCCGCCGACAATATAATTTCAGAGGTAACCGCATTTATGTATGAAGGCTGTTTTGATGCCGTTTACGGCGATCTTGCTTATATAGACCGCAGAAATACGGATAATATAGTTCGCTACTGGCAGCCGGGTGAATACAAAAAAGGATCCTTTTTTCATGGCTGGGTTCCGCCGCATCCGACTTTTTTTTGCCGGAGAGAAATTTTTGAGAAATTCGGAAGTTTCAACGACAAATTCCAGATTGCCGCTGATTTTGAGCTAATGTTTAGGTTTATAGAAAGGTATAAGATAAAAGTTGGCTATCTGCAAAAATGTCTGGTAAAAATGCGAACCGGCGGGAAAGCCAATGTGTTCAAAGGGATATTTAAAGGTAATATGGAAATCATAAAGTCTTTTGCCCTTAATGGTATGTGTATATCGCCTTTGTTTTTTATAAACAAACCGATAGATAAAATATGCCAACTGTTCAGAAAACAGCAGGTGGTCAAACAATGAAGATACTGGTAACAGGTGGAAGCGGTTTTATTGGAACTCGTCTTGTAGGTGAACTCCTTGAACGGGGGCACGAAGTTACCATATTCGACAAGAAGAGCAGCTCACAATATCCGGATATTGTAACTATCGGTGACATCCGCGACATATCCGCTCTTTCAAAAGCGGCTGTCGGTAACAATGTTATTTATCATCTCGCAGCAGAACATACCGATAATGTCAGACCGATCTCGCTTTATAATGATGTAAATGTAGGAGGCGCCGGTAATGTAGCCGCCGCTGCACACGCCAACGGCATCGAAAAAATTATATTTACAAGTTCGGTGGCTGTCTATCCGCTGAATCTTTTAGCTAGCGAAGAAACTCCACCCGCTCCTTTTAATGAATACGGGCGAAGCAAGTACATGGCCGAGAAGATATTTCATAAATGGGGTATCGAAGATAAGCATCGAACTTTGATTATAGTTCGTCCCGCAGCGATATTCGGAGAGGCAAATCGAGGTAACGTATATAACCTGCTGCGCCAAATTTATGAGAATAAATTTGTCATGATAGGCAGCGGGCGCAATAAAAAATCAATCGGTTATGTAGGCAATATTGTCCCATTTCTTATATTTTGTCTAAATTTACCAAGCGGTGCACATCTTTTTAATTATGCCGACAAACCAGACCTTACGACTAATGAACTTATCGAAATAACAAATGAAGCTCTCGGAAGAAATACCAGCCCTAAATTATGTTTCCCTTATTATCCTGCACTATTTGCAGCATATCTCCTCGACATTGCGGCATATATACTAAATCGCAAATTTTCAATCAGTGCTGTCAGAATAAAAAAATTCTGCGCCGAGACTTCGGTATCTGCGGACAGGTTGAAGATGGCTGGATTCGAGGCGCCCTATACACTTAAAGAAGCACTGCGACAAACTATCAATTCTGAATTTTCCTGCGCAGATGAGGCACCTATTCTCATGAAGTGACAAGTGGCAGTTTGTATTTACCCTCTTTTATTTTCACTTTCTGAACTTCTTTTATATCCCCCTTTATAATTCTCACCGTGCTGTTCTCGTTTCTTTCCTGCTGTGAGAATCTATATTCGTCTATCAATCTTCCGAACAGCATCAGCCGTCTCCCGCATGATTCCAGCGAACCATCCGCATTCATCCTCGCTTCGATCCTGATATCCGGTCTCGCCCTTCCGGTATCCACCGGAACATCCACCATCAAAAGTCTTTCCATGTCCGCAGCATTCGACGATTTCCAGGTAAATGTATGATACCGCTGATTCCCAGTCGTTATTGTCACTGTAAGCCGGGCAAAATTTACCTTTTCGGCTGCTTCGGATACCGCTTTCCACCATTGCTTAAAGGAAATGGTCCCTGCCAGTTCCAATCGCGTATTCTTGAAGATTGCAATATCATCACTGGCTATTTGCGACAATTCTTTGTTGTATCTGACACGCGCAGCTATTTCGCGCAAACGTACCGCGCCGAATGCGTGAAAAACAAGTATCAAAAGCAGCAGCACACAAAGAAATACTGCGATAGTTCCACCACCGTGTGTCACCATCATGAACAGTCCCGCCCCAGTGGCAAGGGCGGTAATCCCATACATAAGGATCACCACATCTCGATGCCGTAATCCCATATCGAGCAGACGATGATGCAAATGTCCCCTGTCCGGCGACATAATCGGCCATCTTGCAAGGTGGCGGCGAAGCATACTGAACACCGTATCGAATATCGGCAGTCCAAAAGCAAGAGCAGGCAACGCCAGAGAAACCATAGCGTTTGTTTTTGCTGCACACATGACGCTGCTTGCTGCAAGAATAAAACCCAGGAACATACTTCCGCAATCACCAAGAAATATTCGAGCCGGATTGAAATTAAAAAACAAAAATCCTGACAGGCTGCCAAGTATCGCCAACATCAGAACCACCATTACCACACTACCGCTTCTGACCGCGAAAACAGCTATCGAGCCGCAGGCTATCGCGCATATCCCAGCCGCAAGACCGTCAAGTCCATCTATTAAATTTACCGCATTGGTAATCGCGACTATCCAGAAAATAGTAACAGGATATGAAAACACCCCGAAGTTGACCGTGAATAAGTTCGCCACATTTATCGATTCAATTCTAACCCCTGCAATGCACAATGCCAATGCTGCCATTACTTGAACGATAAATTTATGTCTGGCTCTCAACGGACGCAAATCATCGGCAAGGCCGAGTAAAAAGATAAAACTGCCAGCCGCCAGTAACGTCCATATTTGTCGTTGCAGACCACGAAACTGCTG
>JAQURJ010000030.1 GCA_028715705.1 Phycisphaerae bacterium
GATACTTGTACGCTTCACCAGCATTGGACTTAATCGCGGCAATAATGATAAACACTATATTGGCTATCCCAACCGCTGGCAGCAATACCACGCCAATGCAGATAAAGATCGAAAGCCAGGCGACAATAGCCGCGATAGTTACGGTTATTTGGAAGTTCAGTGCCTCTTTGCCCTGATTATCCGTAAACGGGTACTGATCTTTCTTCATCAACCAAAAGACAAGCGGCAAAAGGATATTGCCGAATGGAATGATATATCCGGCCAGCGCGCCGAGATGGCAGAACATTGCCCACATTTTAGCGTCCTTATCGGATTCGAGAGCCGGTTCGGTTGTCGGCGGCGGCGGAGTGGTTGGTTGCTGCGGTTCCTGCGGATTTTGCGGTTGGTTCTGTTCTTCTGTCATTTTGTGTCCCCTCAAAAAACAGCTAATTTTCATCCTACTGGTTGGAATATACAGGATTTCAGGCTAAAAGCAACGAAATTCTATTCTGCGGCGGATTTATGGTTGCCTATGATGGATCGAATCCTTACAATCAAGCGGGTTTTAGCCACAAAGCGGCATAAGAAGAAAAACATAGCCACAAAAAGGTATAAAAAACAAAAATGTTTAAGTCACAGCCGAAAGCGACTGTGCGACAAAGAACTGGATTCCTGCTTTCGCAGGAACGACATGTAGAATGAAGTTTTGAAGGAGATTTTTGGATGGCATTGGTAACAAGCAAAAAAATGTTCGAGATGGCCTATAAGAACGGCTATGCGGTCGGTGCGTTTAACGTCAACAATATGGAAATCACGCAGGGTATCGTCGAGGCGGTAGCCGAACAGAAGGCTCCGCTGATTTTGCAGATATCCCGCGGGGCTCGGAAGTACGCCAGTATGAGCTACCTGAAGGCGATAATCGACGTTGCCGTAGCTGAAAACCCGGGTATTCCGATCTGTATGCACCTTGACCACGGCGATACGTTCGAGACGTGCAAGCAGTGCGTCGATGACGGTTTTACATCGGTCATGATCGACGGCTCGCACCATTCGTTCGAGGATAATATAAAGGTAACAAAGCAGGTGGTCGAGTATGCCCATGCTCACGGCGTTGTGGTCGAGGCGGAACTGGGACAGCTTGGCGGGATAGAAGAGGATGTTGTCGGTGTCAGCCATGACGATATCAGCAAGCACCTGACGGACCCTGATCAGGTGGTCGAGTTTGCTGAAAAGACCGGCGTGGATTCGCTGGCGGTGGCTATCGGGACCAGTCACGGGGCATACAAGTTCAAGACCGCACCGAAGCTTGCCTTTGACGTAGTAGAACAGGTTTCCAAGAAACTGCCGGGCTTTCCTTTGGTTATGCACGGTTCGAGCAGCGTGTTGAAGGAATTCAAGGACCTTATTAATAAGTACGGCGGCCAGATGCCCGACGCGATGGGTGTGCCGGAAGAGGCTATCAGCAAAGCCGTCAAAATGGCTGTGTGCAAGGTCAATATCGATACCGACCTGCGGATGGCAATGACCGCTAAGATACGGCAGGTATTTGCGGAAAAACCCAGTGAGTTCGATCCGCGTAATTACCTCGGCCCTGCAAGAGAAGCAATTAAGGACATGGTAAAGCACAAGCTTAATGTTCTGGGATGTGCCGGCAAAGCCGCCGAGTGTATGTAATGTAATTTATTGTTGCATAAGGGCGCAACAGGAGTTGTGCCCTTATGCCATTTTTAGTGGGGAATATTTTGAGACGTTTGCATTTTGATAGAAAAGCTGTTTGGTATCGCAATCGTGCTGTGTTTTTAATGGTATTGGCAGTGCTGTATGTTTTCGGGTGCGGCCAGTCGGATGGGATGGCCAAAACTTACAAAGACGCCAATTCTGTCGTCCAGTTGAATGCTGAACAAAAACTTGTAAAAACGGCATGTGAGAACATTTACAAAGGCGATTTTGACAGGGCCAAAGAGCTTGTAAAAAATGCCAAACCTTCGAGCGAGCTTTATGACCTCAGGCAGGTAGTCGAAAGTTATAAAAAAATCGAGCAGGCTCGTGACAAGGAACGTCAAAAGGCGTTTGAAGAAAAGGTCGCCGAGCTGGAAAGAATAGAGAAAACAGTCGATCTTGACAATATTGAGATCGTTCGCCTCGAAACCGGCGATGTGCCCATAGAGAATAACATAGAAGAGCCAGCAGTAGTGGATGCCAATATCCCCGATGTCAACGACACGAACAATTTAACGAATATTCTTTCGGTAATCTCGCAGGCTGCGGAATTTGCGAGGCCGGATAAAAAAGATGATTTTTTAAAACGTCCGTTCGTGCAAAAGGTTTTCAAAAAGGCGCTGGCTGAAGCCGAACAGCTCGAAAGCGAGGGCAAGTGGCTTGAATCTTATATAAACTGTTACAGCTGGCTTTCGGCGATATACAAAGACAACGAAAAATATAACGAATACACCGACCAACTGCTGGAAAAGGCCGGTATAGCCGGCTCTTTTCAGGACAGCCCCTGCGAAAGCGCCGCTGAACGCTACAATGGTGTGTATAAACAGATGTTCATTCGCGCGATAGACGCTCTTCAGTTCGGTTATGTCAAGGCGATCGATTATGAGCAGATGGCCAAAAAAGCTATCGACAGAAGCGTACTGCTTGCTGATGTTATGGCATCGACATCGTTTGCACAGATGATCAAAACAAATGCGGAACGCAGTTTCGGTAAAAACGGTCAAAGTAGTCTATCCATACCCGACGCCAATCAGCTTGGCGCCTGGAAGGTAGCGGTGAGCAGGCTAAAAGATGAGCTTAAAGACAAGCCAATGGGCATTACCAAAGATGGTTTTCTGGAAGTTTTCAGCAAGGTTATTGAACTGAACAAGGCGACGGTGGAATTGCCTGAAAGCGTGGTGGTTGCACAATTCAGCGAAGCGGCTCTTTCGGCTCTTGATCCTTATACAGTGATGGTGTGGCCCAAGCAGATAGAGGATTTCGAGCAGATGATGACCAATGAGTTTACCGGCATCGGTGTTGAAATATCCAAGGAAAAAGGATTTTTGACTGCCATGAGCCTTTTGCCCGATACGCCCGCGTATCGTTCGGGTCTGGACGCCGGTGACGTGATCGAGGCTGTTGACGGAACGCCGACAAATGATATGTCACTTGCCTGCGCGGTAAAACGCATCAAAGGTCCGGCAGGGACAAAGGTGGAACTTGCCGTTCGTACGCCGGGGCAGGAAAAGAGTCGTAAAATAACAATTACCCGCGCTAAAATTACGGTCGATACCATACGCGGGTGGCAGCGAAGTGAAGAAGGCAGTTGGAATTATATGATCGATCCGGCCAGCCGGATAGGTTACGTTCGGATAGCGAGTTTCGATGAAAAGACCGCAAGCGGTCTGGAGAGTGTGCTTGACCGGCTGGAAAAACAAAAGATGCGAGCGTTGATACTCGATCTGCGATTTGATCCGGGCGGACTTTTGACCAGCGCGATAGACGTTGTAGATAAATTTGTCACCGAAGGGTTAATAGTCAGTACGCGTCCAAGATTCGGCGTTTGGACTTATGCCTCGGCTAAGGCAAAAGGCACACATCCTGATTATCCGATGGTTGTGTTGATAAATCAAAGTTCCGCCAGTGCATCTGAGATCGTTGCCGGCGCTTTGCAGGACAAGATGCATAAACGCGCTGTTTTAGTCGGCGACCGCACGCACGGCAAAGGCAGTGTACAGCAGATAACTAATTATACCAGCGGCGGCTCGCAGTTGAAATATACAATGGCTTATTATCATTTGCCTTCGGGTCAGCGTGTGGAAAGCAAAGAGACGGTCAAAGAGAAAGGCCGCGACGACTGGGGTGTCGGGCCGGATGTGGCAGTGAAGTTGAGAAGCGACGAATATAAAAAGATGTTCGATGTTCGAAGGGATAATGATGTGCTCGTCAAGGCCGATCATGACGCCGCTGCACCGCTCAAAAAATATACTATTGAAGATACACTGGATTCCGATCCGCAGCTCGCAGTGGCTATTCTTGTGGCCAAGACGCAGTTGGTAGAAAGGGAAGCGTTGAAGAATTAGAACAAAAAAACAAGATACCAAGATACAAGGAACAAATAAAAACCAAATTTCAATAATCAAGCAACAGCCGCAAAGCGAATGCCGTTGGTTTTTGTATCTTGGTTATTGATTATTTCTGTTAGGGATGACATGACCGAACCGAGAGAGAATGAAGAAAGCAAATTTGAAAAGCAGCGAGCCGCAAAGCTGGAAAAAATACGTGAAATGGGTATCGACCCTTATGGCGGACGATTCGAGTGCGCCGAAGCAGCGGCTGATATCAAAGCTGGATACGTTGACGAAAAGGAAGGGCAAACAGCAAAAACCGCGGGACGAATCGTTTTGCTGCGTGACATTGGCAAACTGATATTTATTACGCTGCGGGATTCGTCGGGTACCATCCAGATTGGGCTTAGCAATAAGCTTTTGGCTGGGCAGTGGGATTTTGTGAAGCTGCTTGAGCTTGGTGACATTATCGGGGTGTCGGGACAGCTTGGTAAGACAAGAACCGGCGAGATAACGATATGGGTAGAAGAAGTGACATTGCTTAGCAAGTCACTATTGCAGCCGCCGGAAAAATTCCACGGCCTTTCCGATGTCGATATGAGATATAGGCAGCGGTATGTTGACCTGTGGGCGAATCCGGAGGTGATGGGGCGTTTCAAGGCGAGAAGCGCAATGATTTCCGCGACGCGTCAATTTCTTAATGACAAGGGATTTCTTGAAGTGGAAACTCCGATGATGCAGACGATCGCCGGAGGAGCGGCAGCGAAACCTTTTATAACTCATCATAACAGCCTTGATATGGATTTGTTTTTGCGTATCGCGCCGGAATTATTCCTGAAGCGTCTGCTGGTCGGCGGAATGGAAAAGGTTTATGAGATAAACAGAAACTTCCGCAACGAGGGTTTGAGCCGTCGGCACAATCCCGAATTTACGATGATGGAAGTTTATCAGGCTTACGCCGATTATAATGTGATGATGGACCTGACCGAGGAATTGATCGGAGGTCTGGTTGAAAAATTCTGCGACAGCAGCAAAGTGACATTTGACGGGATGGAGATAGATTTTTCGCGGCCGTGGCGGCGGGCGACTTTCGCGGAACTGCTAAAAGAGCACAGCGGATGTGCGATAGATGATGTCGAAGGGCTTCGCAAGAAAGCGCGGCAGCTTAATATCGAAGAAGCGACTATGGACGATGTGATTGTTGCCAATGAGGTATTCGAGGCTACGGCGGAAGATAAAATGATAAATCCGACGTTTGTGATAGATTACCCAGCAGTGCTTTGCCCCTTGACGAAACGAAAGAAGGATAATCCCGATATTGCCGAGCGGTTCGAACTGTTCGCGGCGAAAATGGAAATGGCCAATGCTTATACCGAGCTTAATGATCCGGCTGTGCAGGAAGAGAATTTCCGCATCCAGCTTAAGGGGCAGACAGATACGATGGCGACGATGGATGAGGATTTTATCACCGCGCTGAAATACGCGATGCCGCCAGCGGGGGGGCTTGGCATAGGAATCGACCGGCTGGTGATGATACTTACGGGAGCGGAAAATATCAGGGATGTGATATTATTTCCATTGTTGAAAAAGCAGAAATAAGAAATGTCATTGCGAGGAGTGGAACGACGAAGCAGTCTACTTTAAATGAGATTGCTTCTCCTTGCTCGCAATGACAATGTCAGGAACCAGAGGCTATGCTAAAATACTTTCTATGGCTGCGGTATCTTTCAAAGAGGAAGATAGTGCTTTTGAGTATTGCGGCGGTGGCTTTTTGTGTCGCACTTCTGATAGTGGTGGCGAGTCTGTTCGGGGGATTTATTAAGGCGTTTGAAAAAACATCGTCCCAACAGATGGGGGATATTGTCATTTCCGCGCCTTCTACGATGAAGATACCTCAGTATGATGAACTGATAGCCGAATTGAAAAAGCTCGACAATGTTACCGCTGTTACGCCAGTATTGACAGGGCAGGGTCTTTTGCATCTTGGCAAGGGCAACGTGCGTGCGATAAGTATTTGGGGTATCGATGCCCGGTCGCGAGGGATGGTGACTGATTTCAATAAAAATCTCTTAAAAAAAACCGATACTGTCTTCACAGCCGGTGATAGCGGTGACATAGAAGCTATAGCGGGAATTGCCGTGCTGGTTGAACCCGATGAACGCACGGATGAGTACGATATTCAAAAAGCAAAAGATTATTACGGCAAAAAAATATTCTTTATGACAGGAACCGTTGACGGCCCCAACAGCTATAAGAGAAAAAATATACCGCTGCGTGTCACCGGTATAAGTTATGCCGGATTTTACGAACTTGACCGCAATTTTATTTATGTCCCCATAGAGAAACTGCAATCGGCCCTTTATCCTGACCGGCCGGAAAAAATCGCCGACCAGATACAGATAAAGATCAAGGCCGGCATCGACACGGATGTTGCGGTAGCGAAAATTAACGGCATCTGGCGAAAATTTGCTACCGAAAGGCTCGGCTGGTCAGATTATAATATAACGATAACAGATATCGAGACATCGGCCCAATTACAAAGCCGCTATATCGCCGAACTGCGAAAGCAGATGGCGATGCTTCTTTTAATATTCGGGGCGGTAAGTTTCAGCGCGGTGGTTTTGATATTCTGCATATTCTATATGATAGTGACAGCAAGGCGCCGTGACATAGCCGTAATAAAAAGTTGCGGGGCTTATGGAAGAACGATAATGGCCGTTTTCATCGGGTTTGGGTTATGTGTTGGTATAGCCGGTTCTATCGTTGGGGCCGGGCTTGGATATGTAATAATACATAATATCAATCCGATAGAAAACTGGATAAGCCAGGTGATGGGACTGAATCTTTGGAGGGGAAGTGTTTATATGTTCTCGCAAATTCCCAATGAATTTGATGCTTTGTCGGCTGGGAAGATTATGATGTTCGCTATAATTGCTGCCGGAATTGGCGCGGTTGTCCCTGCGATAGTGGCGGCAAGGACAAGGCCGGTTAAGATTTTGAGGTACGAATAGAAAGGAAATTCTAAATTCTAAGTTCTAAACTCTAAACAAATTCAAATGACCCAAATTATAATTTTCCAAAAGAATGCCTCGCTTTTATGTATAAATTGAAGTTGATAGTTCGTTATCTTTACAAAAGGCCGGTGTGTATTACGGCGGCACTTGCGGTTGCGCTATGTGTATTTATTGTAATCGTTGTGATGAGTGTGATGGACGGGCTGGTCAGCGATTTTAAACAGAACAATCACAATTATGTCGGCGATTGCGTGGTGGGGACAGAATCGCTGGTAGGGTTCGGTTATTATGAAGAATTTATGGAAAAACTAAGCGGGCAGGATTTCGTTACCGCGGTAAGCCCGGTGATAAAAAGTTACGGTCTTATAACCCCTGCCGGAACAAATCGTAATATCGGTGTCGAGATAATGGGCATTGATGCAGCAGCCCACAGCCGAGTGACAAATTTTGGCCAAACCCTTACTTTTCGCAAAAACAATCCCGAATTAGCTTTTGCCCCAGCCTATGATACCAGTCTTACAGGCTGCGTGATGGGTATAGACCTTATGGTTGACCGAGATCCCGGCGGCGAGTATTTGCGTCAACTTACGCCTTTTGAATTTGAATTTGTAATAAGCTGCTTTCCGCTGACCGCCAAAGGCGCCTTTGCCAGAGCGGGAACGGAGACGATCAGTTCAAAATCGTTTTATTACAGCGATGTTTCGCATACCGGCCTCGCTCGGATAGACGGTGCGACGGTTTATATCGATATTAAGAATGCGCAGGCTATGGCGATGGCGGGTGAAAAAAGAGTCAACGCGTTATTCATAAAATTTACCGATGACATTCGGCTTGAAGCGGGATGTTCAAAGGTAAGAGAATTGTGGGAAAGTTATTCAGAAGATAAGATTGGTCTGCCGGATGGATTTTTGCTTTCTGGCGTTACCGTCCAAAGCTGGAAGCAGTACCGTCGATCAACTATCGCGGCTATGGAAAAAGAGCAGGTAGTGATGACAATACTTTTTTACTTTTTGGCCGTTGTAACTGTTTTTATTATCTTTGTTGTTTTTTATATGATAGTGTCGCACAAGACCAAAGACGTGGGGATACTTAAAAGCGTCGGTGTTTCGCATGTCAGTATTGTAGGAATATTCTGCGGGTTGGCGGCGCTTATCGCTTGTTTAGGTTCGCTGCTCGGAGAATTTGCCGGTTGGATATTTCTAAATTATATCAACCACATTGAAGGCTGGCTGTACGATAAGTTCGGCTTTCAGCTTTGGGATAGAACGATATACGCAATTGGCGAAATACCGGATAAATTGACGTGGCAGCTTGCGGCGACGGTGCTGGCAAGTGCGATACTGGTATGCCTTGCGGGTGCGTATTTTCCGGCAAGGCGTGCGGCGAAATTGAAGCCAGTTGATGCTTTACAGGTAAATCCATTGTAGCCACAGAGGACACAGAGAAAATAAGGTAAAAAAATGAGTGATTCGATAATTATTGAAGGTCGCGATATTCACAAGACCTATCGGATGGGAGCGGCGAAGGTTAATGTTCTCAAAGGGCTTGATATCAGTATCAAAAACGGAGAATTCGCGGCTATCGTCGGGGCGTCCGGCAGCGGCAAAAGTACGCTGCTGCATCTATTGGGGGCACTGGATAAGCCTGACAAAGGTACCATTTGTTTCCGTGATCAGGATATAAATTGCTTTGGCGCAAGGCGACAGAATATATTCCGCAACAGGACGGTCGGGTTTGTATTTCAGTTCTATCATCTTCTTGATGAGCTGACGGTTCTGGAAAATGTCTTGCTGGCGGCTATGGCACAAAAAAGCGTTTTGGAGTGGCTGGGGGTTCGCAAGGGCTTGCAGGCACAGGCCGCCGAGCTTCTCGGCCGGCTGGGGCTGGGCCATCGAATCAAGCACAAACCGTACCAGCTTTCGGGCGGTGAACGTCAGCGAGCGGCTATCGCGCGGGCTCTGATAAATAAGCCTGAATTGCTTTTGGCCGATGAACCGACAGGAAACCTTGACTCCAAGACAGGAAATGGTATTCTACAGGTCTTTGACGAGCTGCACAGCGGCGGTCAGACGATTGTGATGGTAACTCACGATGACAGAATTGCCCAGCGGTCACAAAGAGTTGTTAAGTTGACTGACGGGAAAATCGAAAATACCTAAAAAAGCCATACGGAGTGTATATGGGACTAAAAATCTGGCTTGGTGACGGTCTGGTGGACGAAAAAGACGCTAAAATCAGCGTTTTCGATCACGGTCTGCTTTATGGCGACGGGGTTTTCGAGGGTATCCGTGTGTATGATTCGAGGATATTCGAGTTCGATGCCCATATCGACCGGCTGTTCGAATCAGCCAAGGTTATCCGGCTTATCATGCCGATGGATAAGCGGATACTTATGGACGCGACCCAAAAAACAGTTGACGCCAATAATCTCAAGGAAGGTTACATCCGGCTGATTATCACAAGAGGTGTCGGTTCGCTTGGATTGAATCCTTTTACATGCCAAAAGGCACAGGTAATCATCATAGCCGATAAAATTCAGCTTTACCCTGAAGAACTTTACGAAAAAGGGATGAAGGTTGTAAGCGCAGTTACTATGCGAAATCACCCGCTCACCATTCCGCCGCAGGTCAAGAGTCTAAACTACCTGAACAATATCCTTGCCAAGATCGAGGCTTTGGATAACAATGTTCCGGAATGTATTATGTACAATCACATCGGCTATGTCGCCGAGGCCAGCGGGGATAATGTATTTATCGTCAAACAAGGTACATTATATACCCCGACTACCGAAGCCGGTGCATTGGTCGGTATCACGAGGGATGTGATTATCCGGCTCGCTCGCAAAGAAGGTATCACAGTTGTCGAAAAGGACCTGACCCGTTTCGACCTTTACACATGCGATGAATTCTTTCTAACCGGAACCGCTGCCGAGGTCATCGGGATAGTTGATATTGACCGCAGGGTCATCGGCAACGGCGAAGTCGGACCTGTTACGAAGCTATTGCGAAAGCGATTCTTTGAATACGCCCGCGGATAAGCCGTTAGTCAAGAAGGCAAACTTAATGGACGCTTCCTCTAAATCTCCGGTCTCGCATGATTTGACGGCTTCATTTTCATTAATTGAGAAAGAGTTGTCAGCGGTACGTTCGCTGATAGTCAAACAGCTTTGCGGCAAACAGATACATACCGAACAAGTTTTGCGTGATTTTTCAGGCGTTGGCGGCAAAATGCTCCGAGCTGCTGTTGTTCTGCTTTGTGGAAAGACATGCGGGCAGCTGACAAGAAATCACATAAACACAGCTGCCATTTTTGAGTTGATACATAACGCAACACTGCTGCATGACGATGTGATCGATGACGGAAAGGTTCGCCGCGGCCGAGCTACCGTTAACGCTGTTTGGGGCAACAAGAGTGCGATTTTGCTTGGCGATTTGCTGCTCAGTCGAGTATTTAAGATATGCGCAGGATTTGACAAAGAAGTTATCAGGATTATCGCTGCGGCAACTTCGGATACCTGCGAAGGCGAGCTGCGACAGGCTCATCAAAAAAATGTCACTGAAGCCGAATACTTGGAAATAATTACCGAAAAGACGGCTGTGATGTTTTCTGCTTGTGCGTACCTTGGCGCTTTTTTAAGCAAGGCATCAAAAGAAAAACTTACCGCAATGAAAAATTTCGGACTTAATACAGGTATCGCGTTCCAGATATCAGATGACCTTCTTGATATTACGGCAAGCGAAAAGCAGACGGGTAAGACTGTCGGCAGAGATATCGATAACGACAAACTTACACTTCCGGTAGTGCACTTCACGCAGACAGCAGCGGCAAAAGAAAAAGCACAGCTCTTGAAAATGCTGGAGGGCAAATCAAGGTTTAACAGAAGAACTGTGTTCAATCTGCTTTCCCAAAATGGCAGTATCGAATACAGCCGCAAAATGGCAAGGAATTATGCGGATAAGGCAGTCGAATCGCTTGGGATTATTCGACGCAGTAAGTCCGTCAATGCTTTGGTTTCAATTGCTCTGTTCAGCGGCAGCCGCAGTTAGAACACCCCAATTTGTGTCTTTTTGAACGAAAAACCAGGTTTTATATCGGTTTTTTCTGATTTTCCGCAAAGCTGATAAGAAAATCTTACAATTTAAATCGTGTTGTGATATTATTATGCCGTTTTGATGCCCGGTTGCGTAGCCGGACGTTTATGGAAAAGTGTTAGGGGTAAGGAGACTTAAAATGGCTCAAAAAACAATCATTGCAAGTGTGGTAATATTGTCAGTGTTTGCCTGTTTCGCGCAGGCTGCAGACAACGAACTGCACGGTTCAGTGGACCTGCAGTACCTGAGCAAATTTGTGTGGCGGGGTCTCGATGTCTATGATGACAAAAGCGCTACTCAGGCCAGTGTTACGCTGGATCTATGGGGAACCGGTTTCGGAACACAAATCCACAGTTCAAGGGCTAATTCGGACGGATTTGAAAATTCAGAATGGCTGAGATATTATTTTTTCTATGATAATGTTCTGTGGCCGGATGAACGCTGTCAGACAAATTATCGGCTGGGTTATTACTACTACAACTTCCCGGATAACCCTGATCAAAATGTCGATGCCCAGGAAGTACATCTGGCTTTGGCCTGGCCCAAGGCCCTTGTCGAAGGACTTGTCCCAAGCTATGTATTGGTAAAAATGTGGCCTTCGCACAGCGATTCTTTAATCGGCGCAAAGAGCCCGCTCGGCGGAACCGCTTCGGGTTTTGCCCATATTTTCATGCTTGACTATGGATGGACGGTAACATGTCCTTTCACCAATGAGCCGAGGGTTATAAATCTTCATTCGGAAACAGTGTTCAATGACGGCGTCGGCCCGCAGGGTCAAAATATCGACCACGACTGGACAAATGTTATGTTTGGCGCCTCCACAGATTTCAACCTTTCCTCCAATATGGTATTCACACCTGCGGTTTATTACCAAATTGTAATGGATAAATCCTGCGTAGCCGCAGGAGGTGATTTGGACAAGACTGAATTCTGGGCTACCGCTAACCTAAAGATTAAATTCTAAGAAATGCCGCAATATGAAATACGAAGGCAGGTTGTTAAACCTGCCTTTTTTTATTTCTTGACATTATTTTGCTATACGGTATAATAGCATTATCTTGCTTTATGGCTTAACTCTTTTTTGGAGCAAGATTTATGTAATGGAGAATCTGAAAATGGCTGGCAAAACACAGTTTACGCGGATGCTTGGGAAAGACAAATTCAAACAGATCGAATCGATTTTCAGAAAACACTTCCATCTGGGCCTGGAAACAACAAATTCTCTGGGGCAAATGGTCGATGGCTTTTGCAGCAGCGACTGCAACCCGTCGTTCTGTAAGCTGGTACAGAAAAGCGATACCGGCAAACGGCGATGCATGCAGGAACGACGGCGAAGCCTAAAAAACGCAATTGAGACAGGTCAATCCTATATATCGATCTGCCATGCGGGTATCGTTCTGGTATGCGTTCCGGTGATGGATAAGGATCAGGCTCTCGGCGGGATGTTTTTCGGCAAATGCCTGTGGAATGAACCTACGAATATCCTGATAGAGGATATTCAAAAAAGGATCAATACGCTGCGGATCAAAAATGACGATCTTATAACGGCCATAAAAAAACTGCCTGTCATTCAGGGTCGCAGCATACATAAAGCCGCCGAATTTCTTTTTGATCTGCTCTATGAGGTCGGCGGTCTCGATTCGCGAACCATCCGCTGGCGGCGCGAACGAGCCGAGCAGCAGTCGGAGATCGGAGAATTTATTCAAGAGAAGAAACGCTTCGGCACCGAATGGCAGTATCCGTTGGAAAGCGAACAGGAACTATTGGGAAAGGTCAAGATTGGGGACCGGACGGGGGCCAAGGAAATCCTAAACAACATACTCGGCACGATACTTTTTCATAACCCCGGCGACCTTGGGGTTTTAAAGGCAAGAATGCTTGAACTATTAAGCATCCTTTCGCGGTCAGCGGTCGAAGGTGGTGTTGATATCAATCTGATGCTGGAAAAGAATCTAGCGTATCTCAATAAGGTGATGCATATCACTAATTCCGAAGACCTTTGCGCGTGGATAAGCAGGGCGCTGAACGAATTTATCGAGCTGGTTTATAATTCGCAGGATTCTAAGAAAGTTACACAGATAACGCCAGCTATAAATTATATCGACGCAAACTACGATAAGCCCATTACGTTAGCCGAAATCGCCAAGGCCTGTCATCTTTCAGTGTCGCGGCTTGCGCATGTTTTCAAGGAACAGATGGGTATTACGCTTATCGATTACCTTACCGGCGTCCGCATCGAACGAGCCAAGCAACTATTGATAGCTACCGACCAAAACTGCACCGAGATATGCTTTCAGGTCGGCTACAACAACCAGAGCTACTTTACAAGGACGTTCAAGGAACTTGTCGGATTGACCCCACGACAGTTCAGGGTCAACAACCAGCGGCGGGATAAACTGGCCTGATAAAAGAATAAAAAGCCGGACAAATTCCCTGAAAAAGTATGAAAAGAAGTGTCAAACCGATATTAATTCGGCATTTGGCATCATATTTGTCGACCAATAGGAATTCAAGGCCTGCATCGCCTCGACAAACTGGTTGAAATCGACGGGTTTGACGATGTAGCCTGCTGCGCCAAGATCATAGCCTTCCTGTATGTTGCGACGGGCATCCGATGTGCTCAAAATAACTATGGGCGTCCTTTTTAGTTTCCGATCGGCTTTGACAATTTTGAGGAAATCGAAACCGCTCATTCGCGGCATATTAAGATCGAGCAGAACAAGACATGGGGGTTCATTGTCAGAATCGTTGAGGTATTCTATAGCTTCCTCTCCGCCAGGCTGGTGTATGAGTTTATTGGCGACACCGATGGTATTAAGTGCCTGCTGTGTGATATAAGCGTCGGCCTGGTCATCCTCCACAAGCAAAATTGGTTTAGTGCTTTTCATCTTGTTCATCTCCGGTATCCTTGGACAATTTTGTTTTCGCTTCTTTTTCGTTCATCACTGAATCTTCCATATATTATTCTTCGGCAAAATCACATACGCCGATAAATATCATTTAGATATCGTTAAACTGGGAAAAGGCTGGGTATTTTGCAAGGCGAATCGCAATTATTAGCCGGGAAAAAGAAGATGCGCACATTATCGAGCTATGCCAAGTCGGTATAAGAGCACAAGTGCGTAAGGGGAATATGCTGGTTAATAAGCATTTGGAACACAAAAACGCTTCTTGAAGTTTGGGGGCTTTTTTCGTACTATCATCGAAGTTTTCTGAAAAAGCAAGTTTCTTATGGCCAAAAGGATAGCGATACTCGGCTCGACCGGTTCGATAGGTAAAAACGCCCTGAGGGTTATCGAGGCCCTCGGTGACGGGTATGAGGTGTGCGCCTTAAGCGCCAACAGCAGCGTGGAGCTGCTCTCCGAGCAGGTCAAACGATATCATCCCCGCTATGCGGCTGTTACAGATGAAAGTTGTGTCGAAAAGTTTCGCGGCCTGGTTGCCGGAATTGATATAGAGGTGCTGTCCGGCCCGGAAGGTCTGGAAAGAATAGCCGCCGTTGATGATATAGATATAGTCCTGACAGCGGTTGTCGGTGCGGCGGGATTGGGAAGTGTTCTTACGGCAGCGGAAAACGGCAAGACCATCGCTATTGCCAATAAAGAACCCCTCGTGGTAGCCGGCCAGCTTCTGATGAGGACCGCAAGGGAAAACGGCGTAACGATAGTTCCGGTTGACAGTGAACATTCGGCTATTTTTCAGGCATTGCAAGCGGGGCGACGCGAAGATGTAAAGAAGATCATTTTGACCGGTTCGGGCGGGCCGTTTCGAGGAAAAACTATTGAACAGATCGAAAACGCATCCCGTGACGATGCCCTTAACCATCCCGTATGGAATATGGGGCCAAAAATAACCGTTGATTCGGCTACGATGATGAATAAAGCGTTGGAAGTCATCGAGGCAAGATGGCTTTTCGATATACCGGTTGATAAAATCGAAGTTCTTATTCATCCGCAGTCGGTCATACATTCGATGGTTGAGTTCGTTGACGGTTCGATTATCGCCCAAATGGGTACGCCTGATATGTGCGTCCCTATCCAGTATGCCCTGACATATCCGGCGCGGGCAGAGGGTATCGCCCGGCATTTGCAGCTTGACAAACTTAGTACTCTGACCTTTGAAAAACCGGACACCGAGGTTTTCCGGGCTTTGAAACTGGGCTATGATGTTGCGCGCACGGGGGGCACAGCGGCTGCGGTGTTCAACGCGGCCAACGAAGCGGCGGTAGAGTTGTTCCTTAACGGACGAATACAGTTTCTCGATATTACAAGGCTTATCGAACAAACGCTCGAACATCACGAAGTAATTCCTCAACCGAATCTTGAACAATTGCTCGAAACCGATAAGGCCGCGAGAAAATATGTACAGAAAGAAGTAATGACCCTTTCATAATGTAAAAGCGTAACCACTAAGGCACGAAATATATTTTCTTAAAATTTTGTGATTTTCGTGGTTTTAAAAATAAACTTAGATGGAGAATTTATGGCAAAACAAATCAACAAGCAGGATAAACTACTTAAATTAGGTGTGTTTCTCACATTAGTAATAGCGGCGGTCACTTTGATAGTGACGCACCTGGAGACCTTCGGCATTATATTGCTGGTGGTGCTCGGTTTTGGCGCAGTGGTGCTTATACACGAGTTCGGCCACTTTATCGTCGCCAAGCTGAGTGATATTCATGTAGAGGCGTTTTCGATAGGATTCAGTCCTGTTCTTTTCGGCATAAAGAAAACCGAAAACGGATTGTGTATTCGCATCCTGCCGGGCTTTTTCAAGAAAGAAAAGAAAGAAGAAATTGCCGAAGAAAGCATGGGAGATAAGAAATCCGAAGAGGAGGGATTGTATACCTTTACCATCGGCGGCAAGTGTAAGGCAGGCGAGACCGAATATCGCATCGGGCTGATACCGTTTGGCGGGTTTGTCAAGATGCTCGGTCAAGAAGATACAAAGACCCCCGAAGCTACGGATGATCCGCGATCCTATGCCAATAAATCCGTACACACCCGTATGGCTGTTATCGCAGCGGGAGTTGTTTTCAATATCATAAGCGCAATCATAATCTTTATTACCGTTTTTACAATCGGAGTAGAGCTTAATCCGCCGGTTATCGGCGGGGTTGCGCCGGATTCACCTGCTGCAAGAGCGGGACTCGAAGCCGGTGACGAAGTCATCGCTATCGACGGCAAGGGCAAATATCTGGATTTCTCGAATATCCAAATGGCTGCGGCGCTGTCGGATGTCAATGAAGCCGTTAAAATGAAGATAAAAAAATCGGATGGTGTGGAAAGAAATATTACCCTTATCGCCGAAGTACTGCCGGGAGTCCCGGTGCGGGCGTTTGGCGTTGTTCCAGCCGAGAGCCTAACAGTCGCTAATGTGGATGAACCCAACATTTTTGCCGAGACCGGCTTGCAGCCCGGTGATATTATTACGGCCGTAAATGGCGAGGATGTGACTACCGCATGGCAAATGCAGCAAATCATCAGCAATTCATTCAAGCCACAAGCGCAGGTACTTGCACAGCGAAACGGTGAAAAGATACAGGCCGATATCCCGCTTGAGATTGCCGGGGTTACGACAAATGATGATAGGTGCGGCAATATTTACTCCATCGTGCCGCGACTGAAGATAAGTTTTGTTAATCGCGAGGGTGAATTTTCCGCCAACAAAGACGCTGACATTCAGCCCGGCGATGTGATATTGGTTATCGCAGACCAGAATACCCCTACGTTTCCTGAATTGCGAAAGATTACCACGCAATCCGCTGATATTGATTTGCCGATAAAAGTCCTTAGAACCTACGCTCAGGGTGAGCGGATCATTTCGACCTTTGTGCGACCGGTAAAATTAAAGGATTCCAACGAGGTTCAAATCGGAATTGCTGTCGCTCTCGATGGCGAACATCCGGTGGTTGCGGATACGGTTGATGTGAACGGATTCGGCAAGCTGGATATTCCACGCGGGGCGACGATAGAAGCCGTGGACGGCGAACCGGTTTCAAACTTTTTCGATTGTTTAAGAATTATCCACAAAAACAAAGGTCAGCGGATATCAATCGATTATCGCGTCAATTCCGAGATTGCCGGCGATGTCGCGTTTATGGACAACGACCCCGACAAGTTCATAACAGTTGCTTGTACGCTTGGCCGGGCGATACCATTTAAGCCGCTTGAGCGGATATACAAAGCCACCGGGCCGCTAAATGCCGTCGAGATGGGCTACCAGCGGACGATCATGTTCATCACGCAGGCTTATGTAACTATTAAGCAGGCGCTTGTGGGCAATGTCAGCCCGAAGAACTTCGTCGGCCCGATAGGCATCGCGCACGCCAGCTTCACCATCATCAAGGAACGGTCGCTTACATTCTATGTTTACTTTATGGGGCTGATAAGCGCGTTTATAGCGGTCTTCAACTTTTTGCCTATGCTGCCGTTTGACGGCGGGCATATTGTTATGCTGGCAATAGAGAAGATAAAGGGCAGCCCGGTGGATGAGCGAGTGCAGGGGGCGGTAACTTATGTCGGGCTGGGATTGGTATTGATCTTGTTTTTGTATGTGACATTTAACGATGTAGTAAGATTATTTACCGGCTGGTTCTGAAAATAAAAAAACCCGAAAGACAAATCCATCTTTCGGGTTTTTTGTTTAATCGCAAACGTTTATTTCTTTCTACCGCACTATGAAAATCATAATAGTGATGGATTCATTTAAGGGCAGTCTGACAGCCGCTGCGGCTTGTAAAATTATAGCTAAAGCGATAACCGGATTGGCTCCAAACGCTCGAATATCTATAAAGCCGATGGCTGACGGCGGCGAAGGTACCTCGCAGGCAATGCTGACTGCTTCAGTAGGCAAATGGTGCAGAAGAACGGTGACCGGGCCGCTGCCGGAAATGAAAGTGCGTGCAGGGTTTGCGTGGTTTGCAGAAAAAAGAACTGCTCTTGTGGAAATGGCAAAAGCAAGCGGCCTGGAACTGCTCACAAAAAGCCAATGCAATCCCCTAAAGACGACGACGTTTGGCGCAGGAGAATTAATAAAATCGTCGATAAAGTATAACCCCCAAAAAATCCTGTTGGCTGTCGGCGGCAGCGCAACCGTTGACGGTGGTGTTGGGGCGGCAATGGCACTGGGCTGGAAATTTCTCGATAAAAAGGGTCAGACTGTGCCGCTGGGCGGAGCGGGATTGCTGAAAATAGACAGAATAATCAAACCCGAAAAGCTCAACCTGCCGCCAGTCGAAGTGCTTTGCGATGTGGATAATCCCCTTTGCGGCAAGTTCGGAGCCGCTGCCGTTTATGGCCCGCAGAAAGGGGCAACGCCTTCGATGGCAAAACAGCTTGATAAGGGGCTGGAGAATTTGGCCAAAGTGGTCAAACGCGATTTAGGGCGCGATATAAAGGATTTTGCCGGCGCCGGAGCGGCAGGCGGCCTTTCGGCAGGGGCAATCGCCTTTATGAACGCGAGGCTGGTATCTGGTATCGAAACCATTATCGCACAAAGCGGGCTGCTCAATGAAATAAGAACCGCGGATTGGGTCATCACGGGAGAAGGTTCTTTTGACAGCCAGTCACTGCATGGAAAGGTCGTTTCGGGTATATCGAAAGCCGCACGCAGCAGCGGCGCACGCATTGCAGTATTGGCTGGTCAGGTGCGAGTTGCGGAAAAAGAATACAAAAAATTGGGAATTGAAATCGCCATTGCCTGCAAAAAGCCGGACATGTCCTGCGATTATGCAATTGAACATGTCCATAAGCTGCTTGGGCGGGCGGCAATGGAATTCGCGGCAAAATATCTACAATAAACTCAAATTACCTTTTGATTATCGCAATTGTTGACGGGCAGGGATGCGGGGGATATATTGGGGGCTAATCGTGAATTAAGTTCTACAAGGATTTTTTATGGCAGATGTGCAGAATAATGAACAGCAGCGGTTGGATTTCGTGCGGCAGATAGTCGCCGACGATATAAAAACAGGCAAATGGGATGGCCGCGTTATAACTCGCTTTCCGCCGGAGCCGAACGGCTACCTGCATATCGGGCACGCCAAGAGCATCTGCCTCAATTTCGGCATCGCAGCCGAATTCGGCGGCAAGTGCAACCTGCGATTTGATGATACCAACCCGGTCAAGGAAGAGCACGAATACGTCGAATCTATCAAGGCCGATGTTCGCTGGCTGGGCTGGGATTGGGACGACAGGCTCTATTTCGGCAGCGATTATTTCGAGCAGATGTACGCCTATGCCGTTGACCTGATAAAAAAGGGCAAGGCATATGTTTGCGACCTGACAGCCGACGAAACCCGCCAGTATCGCGGAACGCTGACCGAACAGGGAAAGAACAGCCCATACCGCGATAGAAGCATCGATGAGAACCTTGACCTGTTTGAACGTATGCGAGCCGGAGAATTTCCCGACGGTTCAAAGACGCTCAAGGCAAAGATAGATATGTCGCATCCCAATATCAATATGCGCGACCCGGTCATGTATCGTATTCTCCACGCCAGCCACCACCGCACCGGCGACAATTGGTGCCTCTACCCGATGTACGACTGGGCGCACGGCATCGAGGATTCGCTCGAGCGGGTAACACATTCGGTATGCACGCTGGAATTTGAGAACCACCGGCCTCTGTACGACTGGTTCCTCGACGAACTTGGCGTTTATCACCCACAGCAGATTGAATTTGCCCGCCTGAACCTGACCGGCACGGTGATGAGCAAGCGCAAACTATTGCGTCTTGTGCAGGAAAAGCACGTGTCCGGCTGGGACGACCCCCGCATGCCGACGATATGCGGTTTGCGCAGGCGCGGTTATTCGCCAGAATCCATACGGAATTTCGCCAAGGTTATCGGTGTAAATAAATTCAACAGCACCATCGACATGGCATTACTCGAACACTGCCTGCGTGAGGATCTCAACAGGACCAGCCCGCGCCGAATGGTCGTGCTCGACCCCATTAAGGTGGTCATTACCAACTACCCAGCCGGTCAAACCGAATATATTGACGCGATAAATAACCCGGAAGACCAATCGGCTGGGGTAAGAAAAGTTCCGTTCAGCGGTGAATTGTATATCGAACGCGAAGACTTTATGGAAGAGCCGGTAAAGAAATTCTTCCGCCTTGCCCCGGGCAGGGAAGTACGCTTGCGATACGCATATTTTATGACCTGTACTGATATTGTCAAAGACTCAAACGGCAATATAACGCAGCTTCACTGCACATATGACCCAGCCACAAAAGGCGGCGATTCGCCCGACGGCAGAAAGGTCAAGGCAACGCTTCATTGGGTTAGCGCAGCTCACGCTGTCGATACCGAAGTGCGGATGTATGAAAATTTGTTAACCAAAGATAATCCTGATGAGACAGAAGAAGGGCAGGACTTCACGGCTAACCTAAATCTCGATTCGCTAAAAGTTCTGCCGAATTGCAAGGCCGAGCCTTCACTTGCCGAAGCCGAGCCGCTTGACCGATTCCAGTTCGAGCGAATGGGCTACTTCTGCACCGACCTTGCCGGCACCAAAGAGAAGCTTATCTTCAACCGCACCGTCGGCCTAAAAGATACCTGGGCAAAAATCCAGCAAAAAGAACAGAAATAAGAAATTAACAAAAATCAAATACCAAAATGAAAGAAAACATTAGATATAAATTTTCTCCATGGAGGGATACACATGAACGATGATAAAACACCAATCAGAAATAATGATGAATTACAAGTAACAGGCAAAGATTCTGATAAAAAAAATGTGAAAAAATCAGAAGAAGATGTTCACCCAATCGCTGCGGCAATCGATAAACTAATTCATAGAATTTCGGATATACGTTTAAGCCTTCAGAATTTCTTGCTAACAGCAATGAAATGGCAATCAGATGAAATGAAGCGTTGGCTTGATGTTTTAGTAAAATCAGCTCCTTTGCTTGAGGATGAGAATAATGATATGCTACAGCATGCTATTGCAACCAAAAATATAGTTTCGGCTCTTTCTAATCTGACTCGCTTAGAGAAATCTGAAATGTTAGAAATGTTTAAAATTGGGCATTTTCTTACGCTATTCACATCATTTGATGCATTTACCGGGGAACTGTTAACAGCAATATACAAAAAGAAACCAGAAATATATAAATCATTAAAAAGATCAATGTCTATATCCGAAATGTTAGAATATGATCATATCGACGATATCAAAGGAATAATCTTACAAAGTGAAATTGAAGATTTTCGTCGTGAAAGCTATGTGAAACAATTTACTATTCTTGAAACACAATTTGGTGTTAAACTAAAGGAGTTCCCAAATTGGTCTACATTTGTAGAATGCGCTCAACGGCGAAATCTATTCACCCATTGTGATGGCAATATATCTGATCAATATATTTCTATTTGCCGCCAAGAGGGATTTCCATTGCAAGAATCGATCATAGCTGGTAAAAGATTAGACCTTACACCTGAGTACCTTTTTAATTCCTGTAATTTATTAATCGAGGTCGGTTTCAAGTTAGGACAAACGCTTTGGCGTAAATTATTCCCTGACGAGATTTCTAACACAGATTCACACCTTATTGACGTACAATTTCGTTTTCTTCAACAGGAAAAATGGCAACTAAGTTTAATGGCTGGTGAATATGCGAATAATCTGCAAAAATATTCTACTAATGCAAACAAAACAATTATGATTATTAATTATGCAATTTCACTAAAACAATTAAATCAAACCGAAAAGTTGCAGAAACTTCTTGGCTCAATAGATTGGAGTGCGCTATGTTACGAATTTAAGCTTGCTGAGAAAGTTCTGGGAAATGATTATGATTCCGCAAAAGAACTTATGACAAAGATTAGCCGACAAGGTGAATACTTTTCTGAACATGCATATCATAGTTGGCCTCTTTTTCGTGAATTCCGTCAATCCTCCCAATTTTTAGATGGCTACAAAGATGTTTATGGATATCAGTTCTCAGATAAATTAAAGGAATCAGTAGAAAAAACTTCAAAGAAAGTTGAAAAGGAAGTTGAACGAGAAGAGAACACCGAAGAAGCAAAGAAAATTGATGATATTAAAATAGAAAGCGAAGAATAATAGGGGTACTTGTCAACGTGAAATAATGGAAACATTGCAGGAAAAGATCGACAGGGTATTAAGCGAGCATATCGAGCTTGTGCCATACAATCCAATCTGGCCGGAGATGTTCGAATCCGAAAAACGGCATCTGGAAAACTATCTGCCAAAATCTATCATAAAACGAATCGAGCATTTCGGCAGCACGGCTGTGCCGCAGCTTTGTGCAAAACCCATAATCGACATGCTTGTTGAAGTTACCAGTCTTGAAGAAACCAAAAAGCAAATCGTTCCGATATTAGAAGGGCAAGGTTACGATTATTTCTGGCGGCCGACATTCGGCGACGACACGCCGCCTTTTTACGCATGGTTCATAAAGCGCGACTTGCAAGGCCATCGCACCCATCACATCCATATGGTCGAAAAGGATTTTGAACACTGGGAAAGGCTGCTATTTCGCGATTATCTTATCACTCACTCCGCCGTTGCCAGTCAATACGGCGAATTGAAGCGAACCATCGCCGACAAATTCGGCACCGACCGCATTGCCTACACGCAAGGTAAAACAGAATTCATAACCAAAACCACGCAAGCCGCCAAAGAGTATTACAGGGGGGGCAAGGGGCTATCCTAAAAACCCATTGGAGCCATAATTGGCAGCTCCGACTGGCTCTCACTCTGCCGCTGTTCCTGCTGTTGTTCCTGTCGCTGGGGCCTTTCACGCTTTTCCCTATTCATTTCGGCAAGACTCTTTTTGGCTTTAGCGACATACATTTTTTCATCGGGGAATTTGGCGATTATAGCCTCGAAC
>JAQURJ010000031.1 GCA_028715705.1 Phycisphaerae bacterium
GGCAGCATCTATACCGCATCCAGTGCGTTGGATAGCGGCTTGATTGATAAAATAGGGTATTTCGAAGACGCCTACGGCAAAATTCTCGAACTTACCGGCTTGCCTGAAGCAAAAGTGGTAGAATACGAAAACCCTTTTTCGCTCGGCAGTTTACTTTCACCGCATTCGCAGGGGGCATTGAAATTCGATATCAAAAGCCTGTACGAGCTTGGGTCTGCGAGATTGATGTACCTGTGGATGGTTTACTGACATTGCCGAAATAGAGTATTTTTTGGCGGATTTTTATTGCATGGCGGGGGAGGAATTTGTATAAATGTGGCTTTATCGTCTTCCGAATGGCCGGTAATGACCGCCTCGCAAGGAGGCCAAAGCCGTAAAGCGGCTTTTGAGTTCCTAAATCAGGATGAATTGACAAGTTAATCGTGGAAATTTTCTTATTTTTAACAGGTGTTTATTATGAAACGCAAAATTGTAACTATCGATGGAAATACAGCCGCGGCTCATGTTGCGCACGCTACTAACGAAGTAATCGCTATTTATCCCATAACTCCAAGCTCGCCTATGGGCGAGATTTCCGACGCCAAAACCGCCGCTCTACAGCCGAATATCTGGGGAACTATCCCTTCTGTTACCGAAATGCAGTCCGAAGGCGGAGCGGCTGGGGCTGTTCACGGCGCACTGGCGACAGGGGCGTTGACGACCACTTTCACTGCTTCTCAAGGGCTTCTTTTGATGATCCCGAATATGTACAAGATAGCTGGTGAACTATTACCGACAGTTTTCCAAGTTACCGCCCGGTCACTTGCTTGTCAGGCACTGTCGATATTCGGCGACCACGGCGATGTGATGGCTTGCCGCCAGACCGGTTTCGCCATGCTCTGCTCATCCAGCGTTCAGGAAGCGATGGATTTTGCTTTAATAGCCCAGCAGGCTACGCTTGCATCTCGAATACCATTCGTGCATTTCTTTGACGGTTTCAGGACAAGTCACGAAGTACAAAAGGTCGAAGAGCTTACTTACGATGATATGCGGGCGATGATAGACGACCGGCTTGTGACAGAGACAAAACTGCGGGCGCTGTCGCCTGACCATCCCATGATGAGCGGAACTGCCCAGAACCCGGATGTTTATTTTCAGGGACGCGAAACGGTAAATAAATTCTATCAAGCCACACCGCAAATCGTTGAAGAGACTATGGCTAAATTCGCCAAGATAGTTGGGCGTGATTATAAACTTTTCGATTATGTCGGTGACAAAGATGCTGAAAAAGTCATTATTATTATGGGTAGCGGCGCCGATACCGTTCACGAAACGGTTGAATACCTCAATAAAAAAGGCCAGAAAGTCGGCGTTCTCAAGGTGCGGCTCTACAGGCCGTTCAGCACAAAGCACTTCATTGCGGCTCTTCCTGCAACCGTCAAAAAGATAGCCGTACTTGATAGAACAAAAGAACCCGGTTCGCTTGGTGAGCCGTTGTATATGGATATCCGAACGGCCATAGGTGAGGCGATGTCGCAGGGGATTGCCAAGTTTGACAAGTACCCGATTACTGTCGGCGGAAGATATGGCCTCGGCTCAAAAGAATTTACCCCTGCAATGGTCAAAGCCGTTTTTGATAACCTTGACACCAAATCGCCCAAGTCCGGTTTTACCGTTGGAATCAATGATGATGTTACGAACACGAGTCTTGAAGTCGATGAAACTTTCCATCCCGGCGGCGAAGGCCTTTACGCTGCAATGTTCTATGGGCTTGGTTCTGACGGTACGGTTGGCGCGAATAAAAACTCCATCAAGATCATCGGCGAGCAGACGGACAATTTCGCGCAGGGCTACTTTGTTTATGACTCTAAAAAAGCCGGTGCTGTTACTATCAGCCATCTGCGATTCGGCAAGGACCCTATCCGCAGGCCGTACCTGATACACAGCGCCGATTTTGTGGCCTGCCACAATCCAAGTTTCCTTGAGAAATACGATATGCTCTCGAACCTCAAAGAGGGCGGCGTATTTTTGCTCACCAGTACGTACGGCAAAGACAAGGTTTGGGACACGCTGCCGCAGGAAGTGCAAAAGCAGCTTATCGACAAGAAAGCGAATTTCTATGTTGTCGATGCGATAAGCCTGGCACAGGAACTTGGTCTTGGCGCGAGAATTAATGTAATTATGCAGACAGCATTCTTCAAAATAAGCAATGTTATTCCTGTAGATACGGCTGTTTCTGCTATCAAGGATGCTATCAAGAAGACCTACGGGAAAAAAGGCGACAAAATCGTTGGGATGAATAATGCAGCTGTAGATGGCGCTTTGGATCGTATCAATAAGGTGGAAGTGCCCGCTAAGGTAACAAGCAAGATAACGATGCCGCCTGTAGTACCAGCTGACGCTCCTGAATTCGTTCAGACCGTTACCGGTGTTATGATGGCCCGTGATGGTGACAAGCTGCCTGTCAGCAAAATGCCTGTCGATGGAAAGTTTCCAACCGGCACCACGAAATACGAAAAGCGAAATATCGCGATTGATATACCGGCCTGGGAGCCGGATGTTTGTATTCAATGCGGCAGGTGTTCGCTTGTTTGTCCGCATGGCACTATCCGCATAAAAGCATACGATGCCAAACAGCTTGAAAAAGCCCCCAAAGCTTTCAAGAGTGCCGATGCCAAAGGCAAAGAATTTGGCGGTATGAAATTTACTGTTCAGGTAGCTCCGGAAGATTGCACCGGCTGCGGAGCGTGTGTTTTGACGTGTCCGGCTGTTGAGAAGGATGCGAACAAACAGCCGACAGGTCGAAAGGCCATCAATATGACCTTGCAGGAACCGCTTCGGACGCAGGAACGGGAAAATTATGAATTTTTCCTCTCTATTCCTGATACCGCACCGAATCTGTTTAAGAGGGATTCTGTCAAAGGCAGCCAGTTAATACAGGCATTGTTCGAGTACAGCGGGGCATGTGCCGGCTGCGGCGAGACAGCTTGTGTCAAACTGCTTAGCCAACTCTTTGGCGACAGAGCGTTCATAGGAAACGCGACAGGATGCTCATCTATATACGGCGGCAACTTGCCGACTACTCCTTATACTACAAGAAGCGACGGCAGGGGGCCGACCTGGAGCAACAGTCTCTTTGAGGATAACGCAGAATTCGCTCTTGGTATGAGACTGACGGTAAATAAATTCTGCCAATATGCACTTGAACTTCTCGAAAAGGCCAGGGAAAAAAGCTGTATTGATAAAGCTCTTGCAGATGAAATTAAACAGGCTGCTATTGACAACGATCCTTTGCAGGATGCGATTGAGCTTCAGCGTCAAAGAGTCGCAAAACTAAAAGAGCAATGTGAGAAGACGCCTTGTGATATTTGTGACAAGCTCAAAACAGTCGCTGATTATCTTGTACGCAAAAGCGTATGGGCCTTGGGCGGTGACGGCTGGGCTTATGATATTGGCTACGGCGGGCTTGATCATGTTCTTGCCAGCGGCGAGGATATCAATATTCTCGTGCTTGATACCGAGGTCTATTCCAATACCGGCGGACAGATGTCGAAAGCGACGCCGCGTGCCGCTATCGCTCAATTCGCGGCAGGCGGAAAACTAAGACCCAAAAAAGACCTTGCGATGCTTGCAATGACTTATGGCAATATCTATGTCGCTAAAGTAGCCATGGGCGCCAATCCCAACCAGATAGTAAAGGCCTTCATCGAGGCCGAAAACTACCCCGGCCCCTCGCTGATAATCGCTTACACGCACTGTATTGCTCACGGTATTGATATGACAACTGGCTACGATTTGCAGAAGCAAGCCGTCGAATGCGGTCACTGGCCGCTTTACAGGTTCGACCCGCGATTAAAAGAGCAGGGTAAAAATCCACTGCAGCTTGATTCCAAGGCCCCGACCATGAAGTGGGAAGATTACGCATACAAACAGACTCGCTACAAGGCTTTACAAAAAATAAACCCGCAGGCAGCCGAACAGCTCGGCAAACTCGCCGCGAAAGATGTTGCCGATAAGTGGCATCTTATGGAGCAGTTAGCCAAAATTTCCTGCGACGGCGATGAAAAAGCCGAAAGCTGATTTGAAAAGGCTGACGATTTGAATAAATGCGGGCTGCTTTTGAACAGGCAGCCCGTTTTTTTTACTGCTCGAACAGGCGTCGGATATCTTCGTCGGATATTCTTTCGCCGGGTTCGATGGGCTTTCCCTGCTGGCGCCGCAGATGTTCGAAAAATTGTTTTACGTTTTCAGGTGTCGATTTGATAACCAACCCTATCGCATACCGCATTAGTGCTACTTCCACCCCTTCTGTAACGCCTTTTATCAGGCCGGTTTCGGTATTTTCTTCACGGTCGAGTTTTTTGTTGAACATATCCACGACCGATTGCAGGCTGCCGTATTCGATCTCCTCTTTGGCCACCGGCTTGTTTGTTACCTGAGAATAGGGCAGCCCCATAGAACGGAACAACAATATCGCTTCCGGCGGCAAATGCCCAAGCTGCTCAAATCCCTCGGCAAATTCAGGTCCGCTGTAATGGCCGGGCAGAACTATTTGGGGGCGATTAAAAAAAACTGTACCTTTGCTCACCAGCGTGCGATCTTTGAACTGATTATGCTCTGCGAGAAAGATATAAGGCAGCCGCATGTCTCCGAAGGTATAAAGAATCTGCTGGTATTCACGAATAACCTCGGTTTCCCCCCAGTATTGCCTGAAATTATTTCTATCTAAATGGTCCATTTTGCTTTCCAGAATTCTAAAAGCATCTTTCTAACGGTTTTATTGCCATATTTCAAGTTTTTAGTAAATATCCATCAGCTAAAACTGTGGTATTCGCGTTTTGTTAGATTAGATATTTTAAGGCAGTTTTCTTTTTTTCACAGTATTGACAACTTTGACCACATCCACCATTTCGGCAACGTCATGGACCCGTACGATTGAAACACCCGCAGCGGCACATAATGCCACCGTTGCGGCTGTCCCGAAAATTCTATCCTCCGGTTTTTCCCTTCCGGTTATCGCGCCAATGAAGCGTTTTCGGCTTGTGCCGACCAGCACTCTATACCCGCTTGCGACGAACCTATCTATATTTCGCAGAAGCTCCAGATTATGTTCGATAGTTTTGCCAAAGCCGATACCGGGGTCGATAAATATTTTTTCCTTCGCAATGCCAAGGCTTTCGGCGTAATCGGCTCTCTGCAATAAATAATCCAGCACCTCGGTAACAACATTATCATAGTGCGCCTCTTTCTGCATCGTAGCCGGCGTACCCTTGATATGCGTTAAAATTATCGGAACACCCCTTTCCTTGGCGAGTTGCCCAATCCTCTTGTTACTTAACGAACTAATATCATTTATGATAGACGCACCGGCATCGAGAGCGGCTTTTGCCACATCGCAATTTTGGGTATCTATGCTTATGGGGATGACGATTTTTTTAGCCAGTTTTTCTATTACAGGGATTGCCCTATTTATCTGCTCGACCGCACTTACCGGCATTGAACCCGGTCTTGTGGATTCCGCTCCGATATCGATTATGGCTGCACCTTGCCCAGCCATTTCGACACCGTGGGCTGTTGCTTTTTCGGCATCAAAGAATTTCCCGCCGTCACTGAACGAATCGGGCGTGACATTGAGAATGCCCATAACCAGCGTGCCGCCGGAAAAATCCAGCACTCCGTCCGGCCACTTCAGGATATTTTTATTTTGCGTCACTGTACCTTGAATCCAATTCCGCTGAATTTATTTTTCAATTTCTCGTTTCTCTCGATCACTATGGTTGTATTCTGAAATTCGCGTCTTACCGGATATTCCTTTCGCAGCCGGGTGAAATGGCCGCCTTGTTTATCTTCCGCTAATTTTATCATTTCCCGAAGTCGCCTGTCATCCGCCATTATGTCATAAATTTTCTGGACAGTTTCGGCAAGGATACTCTGCTCATTGCCGGCAAGATTGATTTTGATTTCCGGCACAAGCGGGGCGGGCAGAAAGTCATCAATATTAAATTTGGGTTCAATATTGTAAAACTCAGAAGTCGCCGCATAGATCATTATCATTCCGGCTACCTTACCGTCGAATGAATATCCGGCGATGTGCGGAGTTCCTATATCAACCAATTTCAATAGTTCGATGTCGATATCAGGCTCCTGCTCCCAGACATCAAGTACTGCCGCTTTGACTTTTTTGTTCAAAATGGCATTTTTAATCGCACTCGTTTCGGCGACCGCACCGCGGGAAGTATTTAGAAAGATACAGCCGTCTTTCAGTGAACTAAAAAAGTTATCATCGGCTAAATGATATGTCTTGTCTATTCCCTCACGGGTTAGCGGCGTATGGATGGTTACAATATCGCAATCGAAAACTTCTTTCAGTGGCCGGTATCTTTTATCGCCGGTTTTACGCCCAAGTGGTGGGTCATTAAGAACCGTCCTCATTCCCAATGCCGCGCATTTTGCAGCCACCTTTGAGCCGACGTTACCCACACCGATTATACCGATGGATTTGCCCTCCAGGCGAAAATCATATTTTTCGGCCAGTTGTAAAAGCGAGGCTATTACGTATTCGGCTACGGAATTGGCGTTTGAACCCGGAGCAGAGGCAAAACCGATGACGCGATTTTGCAGATATGCTGTATCGACATGGTCGATGCCAATCGTAGCGGTAGCGACGAACCGCACCGTTGAATTTTTCAATAGCCGCTCGTTGACCGGCGTAACGCTTCGCACAAGCAGTATATCGGCATCACCGACGAGCTGAGGAATTATGTCTTTACCTGCGGCGACAGTAACATCTCCAATAGAGGAGAAGCATTTTTCCACAAATGGTATATTTGTGTCAGCGATAATTTTCATAGTCTGTTCCATTGGCTTGTTATTATGGAACGATACAGCGAGATTGTCAAAGAAATTGGTCTCAGTTTTTTCTGCAAACTATGGTCTGAAAGTAACTTGCAAAATATCGGGTTTTAAATTACCATACCGGCTATGGAACTTAAAAACAAAACAGCGATAGTTACCGGCGCTACAGGCCACCTCGGCGAAGCGGTGTTGACCGCACTTGCACAGGCCGGATGCGATTGCATCTGCCATTATCATTCCAACAAAGAAAAGGGCGAAAAAATAGCTGAAAACCTGCGAAAAATGGGTGTTAAGGCTGCTGCTGTGCAAGCTGACCTGGCTGAACCGAAGCAGATTGAGCGGCTATTTGAAGAAGCTAACAAACTCGGCAAGCCGCAAATTCTGGTAAATATGGCCTCCATATTTAATGCTGGGAAGTTGGCTGAAATGGACATGCAGAAAGCAAGAGAACTGCTCGATATTAATTTTACGGCAATGCTTTTGGTCAGTCAGGCATTTGTGAAAAATTTCGAAAATGAGGCACAAGGCAGCGAAACTATTGCAAAAATAGTTAATTTCAGCGGCGCAGGCGCGATACGCCCGTGGGCGGGTTACACCCTATACTGTGCTGCTAAAGCCGCGATAATAAGCGCGACAAAGTCGCTTGCAAAAGAACTTGCTCCGGCTATTTGTGTCAATTCGGTAGCACCTGGACTGATAACATGGCCTGACAATTTCACCGAAGATGATAGAAAAAAGCAGCTTCGAATGATCCCGCTCAAAAGGGCAGGAACGGAATCTGAAATTGCTGAAGCCGTGGTTTTTTTGGCGAAAAACGATTATGTCACCGGTCATGTGTTGTGTGTTGACGGGGGTCGCACCATTTAATTGACTGCGGAAAACTATGAAACTTAATTGGGCGAATCGAATAACAATACTGCGAGTGCTTTTGATAGCGCCGTTTGTCATTTTAATGCTCAAGACCAACGACGATACGCTTACACAAAATAGTTCCGATCTTTTCCGATATTTTGCGACGGCCATTTTTGTCCTGATGGCTATCAGTGACGGCATAGACGGATACCTTGCCCGGAAAAAGGGGCAAGCGACAAAACTCGGCTCGTTTCTCGACCCGATGGCAGACAAAATACTGATGACATGTGCGTTGCTGCTGCTTTCATCAAAACGGGCTGGGGTGGGTGGTTTTATCCTGCCGATATCTGTTGTCGTTACGATAATCGGCAAGGATTTGTTTTTGCTGATGGGTTTTATTATAGTATATTTTGTTACCGAGCAGATAAAGATAGAGCCGGTCTTTATCGGCAAGATAAGCACGACATTGCAGCTTGTAATGGTATCGTCAATATTGCTTGCGCCTGAAATATCGACTGTTTTACAAATGTGGATATGGGTTTTGCGAGTATTATGGTGGGCGGCTGCGGTTTCAGCAATTTTGACCACACTTCTTTATGTGTGGCGCGGCACAAGGCAGGTTGCCGAATACGAAGCAAATTTAGAAGCAAGAAGTAAGAGTGAATAGTCGATGGCAATAAGTTTTAGTGAAATACCGGATTGTTTGGAAGATTTGCGGCAGGGCAAAATGATCGTGCTTGTCGATGATGAGGATCGTGAGAATGAAGGCGACCTTGTTTGTGCAGCCGAAAAAACCACTCCGCAGATAATAAACTTTATGGCAACGCATGGCAGGGGGCTGATATGCCTTCCGATGACAGCCGAACATTGCGATATGCTCGGTCTTTATCCGCAAACTATTGCTAATACTGCCCGGTTGGGCACAGCTTTTACTGTTAGTGTTGACGCAGCCGATGACATTACCACCGGCATCAGCGCTGCCGACAGGGCAAAGACCGTTCAGGTTGCCATTGCCGATGGTACAAAAGCCAGAGACCTTGCTCGCCCCGGACATATCTTCCCCCTGCGAGCCGCTGACGGTGGTGTACTGGTGCGTGCCGGACAGACTGAAGGTGCGGTCGATTTGATGCGGATTGCCGGAATGAAGTCGGCAGGGGTTATTTGCGAGATAATGAACGAGGATGGCTCTATGTCCCGTGTGCCGCAGCTTTTGGAGTTTTGTGAAAAACACGACCTCAAGATTACTTCCATCGCCAAGCTTATCGAGTACCGCATGCAGCGAGAACAGCTTATCAAGAGAGTTGAAAGCGTAAATCTGCCCACGGATTACGGTGAGTTCAAACTCATCGGATATGAAAATATATCCTCGCCTGAACCTCATCTGGCGTTGTGCAAGGGCGGCATCGGCGAACTTGATAATGAAGGAAAACCCATTGAACATGACGAGCCTGTGCTGATTCGGGTGCATTCTGAATGTCTGACAGGCGATTTGTTCCATTCGCAGCGATGCGAATGCGGCTACCAGATGATTAGCGCCATGAAGATGATAGAAAAAGAGGGAAAAGGAGTTCTGATCTATCTTCGTCAGGAGGGGCGAGGAATAGGACTTATGAACAAACTGCGGGCCTATAAATTACAGGAACAGGGGCTTGATACGGTCGATGCGAATTTGAAGCTCGGCTTTCTTGCCGATAAACGCGATTATGGAATCGGGGCGCAGATATGCCGTGATCTTGGTTTGCGAAATGTAAGAATACTGACCAATAATCCCAAGAAGGTCAGCCGCTTGGAAATATACGGTATCAAAGTGGTTGAACAGCTCAGCCTTCAGGCAAAAGCCGGCCAGCACAATATAGAGTATTTGCGGTCTAAAAAATATCGGCTGGGTCACATGCTCGACGAAGACCTGTAAAAATATAAAATGAAAAAAAACGGAAGCATCTCAATAATAGCTATCCCGATTTGTATCGGGGTTCTTTTCTGCAGCGGCTGTACAGAGCCTTCCCGTTCGGTTGAGCCGCGCTCAATAAACACGTCTGCACCCCGTGCGTATCAGCCGGTTGCTATAAAAATACTCCCTCTTACCGAGATAGGAACAAAAAATAATGTTAGGGTGCTTAGGGCTTATGTAAGTTTGATGGATTCTTTCGGTGATTATGTGAAGTCTCAAGCCACTTTTCGTTTTGAGCTGTATCAGTATGTTGCTCGTTCCGCCGAACCTAAGGGCGCACGGCTGGTTATCTGGCCTGATATCGACCTGACCGAAGCGGCTGAGAGCCAGCAGTACTGGAGGGATTTTCTTCGCGGCTATGAGTTTGAGCTTGAACTTGGGCCGGTATATCCGCAAAGTTATCTTTTGCAGGTAACCTGTATATGCCCCGGGCAGGTCAGGTTAAGTGCCGAATATAATCTCTGACAAGCTAAATAACCCCCTAAAAAGCACTTGAAACGATGATTTTCTTGATTTTGAGTACCGAATTTCCGATGATAAACCCAAAGCGATTGCTTTCGTAATAAAAAGGAACTTTTTATTCCAGGATATGTCTAAAGGAGTGTTGAGTGCAGCCTGAAACGGCAAAAGTTAATATCGACGAATCGGTGCTGGTCGAACGCTGTAAAAGCGGCGATTCCCAGGCGTTTGAACGTCTTATAATAAAGTATCAGAACCGAATTTATAACGTTATTTTGAAAATTTGCGCCAATCCCGACGATTCGGCGGAACTTACGCAGGAAACGTTTGTCAAAGTAATAGAGAATATTGACAGATTTGAAAGCAGAAGCAGGTTTTATACATGGGCGTTCCGCATAGCAGTCAACCTTGCGTTGAATTTCTGCCAGAGAGGTCTGAAACTGGGGCTAAAATCCCTTGACTGGGAAAATGACGAGAACGAAGACTGTAAAAGCTCTTTGAAACATTATTTGGCCGATGAGATAGCAGCCGACCCTTCCCAAATCGCCGCGAATAGCGAACTGGTGCAGTTGGTGCAAAAAGCTCTGATGCGGCTGGACGACGATCAAAGGTCGGTTATTGTCCTTAGGGATATTGAATCGATGAGTTACGCTCAGATAGCAGAAGTCCTGAATATCGAACTGGGCACGGTCAAAAGCAGATTGAGCCGCGCCAGAAACGCTTTGCGGGAAATTCTGGAGAGTATTATAGAATGAAAGAAAACAATATACATATCGACGAAATGCTGAACAGCTTCCTTGACGGCGAGCTGCAAGGCAGGCAATTGACCGAAATGGAAAGACTTGTTTCCAATGATGTCGAGATAGCCGCCAAACTCAAAAAACTTCAGAAATGCCGCTCGCTTTTGAATGTGCTGCCGACCGAGCAAGCTCCACATCAGATATTGGAGGAAGTCAAGATCGCACTGGAGCGGCGAAGCCTGCTCGGCCATGAACAGGAAACTTTCAGCAACAAACGCGGAGCGAGGCATCTGCTTTTAAGGAAGGCACTTTCTGCAGCGGCTTTGATACTTCTGGCAATAGGATTTCTCTCTGTGATTTATGAAATTGTAGTTCCCAGTGAAAAGGGTACTCCATTTATGGTTTTGAACGAACCTGAAATTACAGCCGTACCCCAAACGCAGCCGATCATTGAACAACCGATTGTAGCAAAATCCGAACCATTACGGATCAATGGTATTCTTGCCGTAAGGACGTCCGCGCCTAATGCGGTCAAAGCGTACATTGCACGGGCGGCGGCGGGGCTTGCGGTCAAAGATGATGGCGGTCTTTACGATGATTCCACATTTGTTATCGCAGCCGACCAGCCGCAGATGAAGCTTTTACTGGCCGATGTCGCAAAGATATGGGACAGGTTCAGTTCCACGCAATTTACGCTCGATGATGGCGATGCGGTGACAATTGAAAACGTTCGCCCCAATCAGCTTGCCGAGATTTTCACGCAGGATTCGCAGGATAAACTGTTTGCACTCTCGAAGGATTTGGCGATGGTAAATAAAATATCCGCCGACATCCTTGGGAGCGATCTTTTAGCTTATACCGACCCCAGCCGCGATAAAACGCTTCCCGCTGTGGAACCGGTGCTGACCAGGACCGAACCAGCGAGCAAACAAGCCGTAGAGAACCCGAATCTTTACCTGACGATCAAAATAGAAGCTGACAAGTAGCTGTTAAATTCTAAATCTCAATATCTAAACGCTAAACAATATCAAATGACCGAAAATAAACTTTCTCAAACAAGCTTCACAAGCCGCGACGCATTTGTTTTGGTCATTTGGATTTAGAATTTTGAATTTATTTAGGATTTAGGTTTTAGTGCTTAGGATTTTGATGTAGTTTACAAAGGATTGCAAGATGTTAAAGATCGAAGACTGCTGCCTTGTCATCGTCGATGTTCAGACGAGGTTGTTCGAAAAAATTTACCAGAAAGACATTATCCTTGAAAACATTCTCGTTCTCATAAAGTCAGCCAAACTGCTTGAAATCCCAATTCTCTGGTGTCAGCAGTATCCAAAGGGACTTGGGCAAACTGACCCGCAAATAGCCGAACTCCTCACTAACCAAAAGCCAATAGATAAATTATGCTTTAGCTGTTACGGCCATAAAGATTTTACTGCCCAATTGCAATCTTTGAAGCGAAAGCAGGTTATTCTTTGCGGCATTGAAACGCACGTCTGCGTCTATCAAACAGCCGAAAACCTGCTCGATAATGATTACGGTGTTACAGTCGTTGCCGATGCGGTATCATCCCGAACAGAGCAGAATAAAAAAATCGCTATTAAAAAGATGCACAGCAGGGGAGTGGATATCAGCAGCACTGAAATGCTGCTGTTTGAACTGCTCAACACAGCCGAACACCCAAAATTCCGCGATATTGCTAAGTTGATAAAATAGCAATACTTTAGCCAAAGTCAGTAAAGCCCTCGTAGATGGCGAAAGCTTAATAGCCCGCGGCGTAAGCCGCGGGGAAAAATGACAAAAAGCACATATAAGCTCCTATATAGTGCGGAAAAATGAGGATTTGCGACAAAAAAAATAAAAAATGTTGCGGGGTACCGGTTACTGGATACTGGTTGATGGTCGGCTAAAAAAACAATAAGCCTTATTCTTTGAGTTCTCTGTAACCTCTGTGGCTAATTTTATTATCAGGCCGTTTTCTTTTTCTCTTTCGGCTTGCTTTCAGTTTTGGTTTCGCTCTTCTTTGCCGGATCTGTTGAACTTTTTTCGCTTTTAGCTTCAGTTTTCGTGCTGTTTGTACCGGAATCTGTTTCTTTTTTCGCGGCTTGTGTGTAGCTGTCGGTGCGGTAGTCGGTCTGATAGAAGCCTGAACCCTTGAAAATTATTCCGGCCCCTGTTCCGATAAGGCGTTTGAGGCTCATCTTTGAACACTTGGGGCACTTGCGAAGAGGCGACGCGACTATGGACTGGAAATGCTCGAACTGATGTTAGCATTTTTCGCACAGATAATCATAAGTGGGCATTCTTTTTACTGCTCCTCGCTCTGGTCTTCTGACTTTTGCTCTTCCGGCTGTTCGTCTGCGAGAGCTTGGAATTTATTGACGGCTACACGGCTTGGACGAATCACGCGGTCATTAATCTTGTAACCTTTCTGGAATTCTTCGAGCACGATGTTCTCATCCTTTTCTCTATCCTCTTTTTGCATCATTGCCTGATGCAGGTTGGGATCAAAATGTTCGCCGAGTGCCTCGATTTTCGCTATGCCGAATGATTTTAATATGTCCAGCATCTGGTCGTAAACAATTTTTACACCGTCGACCACCACTTCGACATTATCGGATTTAGCCGCGTGCTGCAGACTATGCTCGAAATTATCCAACACCGGCAAAAGTGCCTTGATGATACTTTCCTTCTCATAAGCGATAGTGTCGGCTATTTGCTTTGGCACCCGCTTCTGGAAGTTGGCATAATCGGCGCCAAGCCGCCGGAGTTTGTCAAACAGTTCATTTTTTTGCTGTTGGAGTTCCTCGAAATCCTTATGCAGCTTTTGAAAATCTTTATCCAGCTTTTTGTCCGAAGTCTTATGTTTTTCGTCTTTCATTGGCTGTTACCGAAATATTTTTTTAATCTGTCAAAAAAATTTGCCGATTGCGGCGAAACATTTTTGTTCTCTGTTTTTGCGAATTCTTCGAGCAACTCACGCTGCTTGCTGTCCAGCTTTGTAGGCGTCTCAATGGTTATCTGCACCAGTTCATCGCCGGTTCGTCTCGTCCTCAAATCCGGCAGTCCCTCGCCGCGTATTCGAAAAACGTTGCCATACTGTGTCCCAGCCGGTATCTTCAAGTGCTGTTTGCCATTGAGACTGGGGACATCGATCGTCGCGCCAAGTGCGGCTTGGGTAAAGCTGATTGGAATAACAACGACAAGATTGTTTCCCTCTCGTTTGAGGAATTCGTGCGGCTTTATTCGCACATAGCAATACAAGTCTCCTCTTGGCCCGCTGTTTTTTCCAGGTTCACCTTCATCGGCGACTCGAACAGCCTGGCCTTCGTGTACTCCCGCGGGTATTTTGACGCGAACTACACGTTTTTTGGGAACGCGTCCGGTGCCGCGACATTTTTTACACGGATTTGTGATTATCTGTCCCTGCCCATGGCATTGGGAGCACGTCGAAACCATCTGAAAAAGCCCGCCGCCGCGAGCGACCTGGCCGCTTCCGCCGCAGGTGGGGCACTTACTTGGGCTGCTGCCCTTCGCGACACCGGTATCATTGCACTCTGTGCAGATGTCCTGCCGGGTGAATTCGATGGTTTTTTCCGTACCTTCTGACACCTCTGAAAGTGACATTTCAACGGATGTTTCGAGATCATATCCCTGGGTCGGAGCGTTCCGGCGTGTCCTGCCGCCCCTTGTTCTGCCGCCGCCGAAAAAACTGCTGAAAAGATCTTCGAAGCCGGACATGCCGAAGATGTCATCGACGTTCATATGACTGAAGTCGTGCATACCAGACCCGCGCAGACCTTCGTGTCCGAACTGGTCGTAGCGTTTTCGCTTGTCGGGATCACTTAGGGCTTCGTATGCCTCCGCGCATTCCTTAAACTTGCCCTCAGCTTCCTTGTCGCCGGGATTCTTGTCGGGATGGTACTTCATCGCAAGCCGACGGTATGCCCGTTTGATATCGTCAGCCGAAGCGTTCTTTTCAACGCCGAGAACCTGATAGTAATCTTTTTTATCAGCCATATACAAATGATAAGGCGCATCACAGGTCTTGTAAAACCTATAATGCGCCTTTTAGTTAAAATTATCTGATAGAACCGTGAATTGGCTCTTCGTCCTTGTCTTCGTCCTTCAGGTCGGTAATAAGTACATTGGTGGTCAGCATAAGCCCTGCTACCGAAGCGGCGTTCTGCAAAGCGGTCCTTGCAACCTTGGCCGGGTCAATAATACCTGCCTTGAACATATCGACAAATTCATCTTTATTGGCGTCAAATCCGAGGTTCGGCTCTTTCGGCAGTCTCTCAAGAAGCTTGGCAACGATAACGTCGCCCGGCTCGCCTGAATTATCCACGATAGCCGATGTCGGCGATTTAAGAGCATTGATGACAATATCGAATCCGAGTTTTTCATCGCCTTTTGCCTTGGCGCGAGCTTTTTGAACTTCAGGAATTGCTCGAAGGAATATCGTGCCGCCGCCTGTGACAACACCTTCTTCGGTTGCCGCTCTGGTTGCGTGCAGGGCGTCATCGAGCAGATCCTTTTTCTCTTTCATTTCGGTTTCAGTTGCAGCCCCTGCCTTTATAACGGCAACGCCGCCGCTTAATTTTGCCAACCTTTCCTGCAACTTTTCTCTATCGTAATCACTGGTGGTCTTTTCGATAAGTGTGCGTATCTGGTCGCAGCGAGCCTTGATGTCCTTCTTTTTGCCGGAGCCTTCGATTATGGTGGTGTTCTCTTTTCCAACCACAATTTTCTTGGCCTGACCAAGCTGACTTAACTCAATTTTTTCTAGCTTTATGCCGAGATCCTCGGTGATGACTTCACCGTCGGTCAATACTGCGATATCACCCATCATCGCCTTTCTGCGATCGCCAAAGCCTGGAGCCTTGACAGCGCAGACTTTCAGGATGCCCTGAAGCTTATTTATCACAAGAGCCGCCATTGCCTCGCCTTCAACGTCCTCGGCGATTATTACCAGGGGCCTGCCGAGTTGAGCGGTCTTTTCCAGAAGCGGTATAAGCTCACGGACGTTGCTGATCTTCTTTTCATGCAGCAGAATATAAGCGTCTTCGAGCACAGCTTCCATCGAATTCGGATTAGTCATAAAATACGGCGAGATGTAACCTTTGTCAAACTGCATACCTTCAACAACGGTTAATTCACTCTGCATTCCCTTGCCTTCCTCGACTTCGATAACGCCTTCCTTGCCGACCTTGTCGATAGCGTCAGCCAGCAGTTCGCCGACCTCAGAATTGTTGTTTGCACTGATGGTAGCAACTTTAGCGATATCGCTGTGACCCTTGACCGGTACTGCCACCGATGCGATAAAGTTAGTTACGACTTCTGCCGCTTTTGTAATCCCGCGCTGAATAGCCGTTGGGTTGATGCCGACCGTCACATATTTTAGACCTTCTTTATAGATCGCTTCGGCAAGAACTGTCGAGGTGGTAGTCCCGTCACCGACAAGGTCGCTGGTCTTCTTGGCGACTTCATTTATCATTTTCGCGCCCATGTTCTTGAACGGTTCCGGAAGCTCTATTTCCTTACTGACCGAGACACCGTCTTTGGTAACTTTAGGTGAACCCCAGCTTTTATTCAAAATAACATTTTTGCCGGTCGGTCCGAGTGTCACTTTCACTGCGCTTGTCAGCTTCGACAAGCCGTCTTTAAGCTCGGCTCGTGCATAATTATCAAACATTAACTGTTTTGCCATTTTTCAAACCCTTGCAAAAAAAGTGTAAATTCCTTATTTCTCAACAATACCCAATATGTCACTTTCCCGCAGGATAACATATTTCTCGCCATCAATCTCGACATCGCTGCCCATATACTTGGAATAGACAACCTCATCACCTTTTTTGACGCTCATCTTGGCTCGATGGCCGTTATCAAGAATCTTTCCCGGCCCTGCGGCAATGACTTTTCCAATCTGCGGTTTTTCTTTTGCGGTATCCGGAAGAATGATCCCGCCGGCTGTTTTTCCCTCAGCTTCCAACTGCTTGATTACAACTCCATCATCCAAAGGTCTAAGTTTCATAATATTAACTCCATATTTTCAATTTCTATTTTAGTTAAAATTGTCTAAAGGCTACATCATTCCTGGCATGCCACCCATGCCGCCCATGCCACCCATGCCACCCATGCCACCCATGCCACCGCCCATTCCTGGTCCACCGGCGGGCATAGCTTCTTTTTTCGAGGGCTTTTCGGTAATGAGGCAATCGGTAGTCAAAAGCAATCCGGCAATACTTACCGCGTTTTGCAGCGCGATGCGTGTTACTTTGGCTGGATCAATAATTCCTGCTTCCATCAAGTCTTCGTAAGTGTCGGTATTGGCGTTATAGCCGAAACCGCCTTTGCCTTCCATAACCTTACTGACCACAAGGTTTGCGGTCGCTCCGGCATTATCAGCAATGCAGTGACACGGCATACTCAGGGCCTTTGCCACAATGTCGGCTCCGGTCTGTTCATCGCCTTTAAGTTTGCCCTTTGCCGCCTCGGCAGCTTCGATACAGCGGATAAGTGCGACACCGCCGCCGGCTACGATACCTTCTTCGATAGCCGCTCGCGTCGCATGCAGGGCGTCTTCGATGCGGGCTTTTAGTTCCTTCATTTCCGCTTCGCTCGGTGCGCCAACATTTATCTGAGCAACGCCGCCGGTCAGTTTGGCCAGCCGCTCCTGAAGCTTCTCTTTATCGTAATCGCTGGTTGTAGTTGATACCTCGGCCTGAATTTGTTTGATTCGACCTTGTATGGTGTTTTCTGCGCCTGCGCCTTCGACTATGACAGTGTTGTCATTGTCGATAGTTACCTTCTTGGCCTGACCAAGTTGGCTGACGCTTACGCTGTCAAGCTCAATACCCAGGTCTTTGAATATCGGCTCTGCGCCTGTCAGAATTGCGATATCCTGAAGCATCGCCTTACGCCTATCGCCATATCCCGGAGCCTTCACTGCCGCGACATCCAGAACGCCTTTGAGCTTATTCACTACCAATGTTGCCAAAGCTTCGCTTTCAACATCCTCGGCAATTATAAGAAGCGGCCTTTTCGCCTTTGCTATCTTCTCAAGCAGTGGAACCAGCTTGGCAATCGCGCTGATTTTTTCCTCATAAACCAAAATGAACGGTTTTTCCAGTTCACAGGTCATGTTATCCTGATTAGTTACAAAATGCGGAGACAGATACCCTCTGTCAAACTGCATACCCTCGACAAATTCGACGGTGGTCTCAAAGCTCTTACCCTCTTCCACCGTGATAACGCCGTCTTTGCCCACTCTCTGAAAAGCCTGTGCCATTATTTTGCCGACCACTGGATCGTTATTCGCCGAAACGCTGGCGACATTGACGATGTCGCTGGTCTTGGCAATATCCACCGGCTTAGCCAGAGTTACAAGCTTTTCCGTAACCGCCTTTGCCGCAGCCGTCATACCGCGACCAAGACTCATAGCGTCAGCCCCAGCCGCCAGATTGCGATATGCCTGCTTGAACATCGCTTCGGTCAGGACTGTGGCGGTTGTTGTTCCGTCGCCCGCGATCTTGGATGTCTTGCTTGCCGCTTCTTTGACTAATTTTGCGCCAAGGTTTTCTTGTTTATCGATTAATTCTATTTCCTCTGCCACGGTAACGCCGTCTTTTGTGACGGTAGGTCCGCCCCAGCTTTTGTCGATGATAGCGTTGCGTCCGCGAGGCCCAAGCGTACTCTTCACTGCCGCTGCCAGTTTTTCCACGCCGGCAAGCAGTTTGGCTCTTGCGTCTGCTTCGAATTGCAATTCTTTGATTGCCATAACAAACTTCTCCTTATCAAAACCTTTATTTTTAAAGTTTATCTCTAATTAGAGTAATTAGAGCAAACTCAATGCCAACTTGGCTTGGAATGGAAATCTGCGGCGGGATTTAATTGTAAATCATTGCCATAAAATGATTTATGGCATAAGTTCCGTGAATGTCGTTTTAGCGGGACAGAGACATTTTTCAATAATGGCACTCCACCAGTTGTATTTACGCCAACTTGACAGTCTATGATGTGTCGAACGGGCAAATCCCATGACATTGTCATTCCGAACGCGAAGTCGAGCCGTTAGGCGAAGCGAAGCGGAGGAATCCACTAAAATGGCCATCCGCCGCAGAGCCAGCCAGCAGCGCAGTCGAATGGGCGGATTACGACCCATCCGCACACCACTTTACCAGCATATCCGGTATGTCCTTTGCTGCGATGGTGTCGCTCCGTTCGCCGAATTTTGCTTCCCCTTCGCCGGAATTGCCATTGACAAAACAATCGTAAAACTCTACCGGCTCACCGTCAATTCTCTTTATTCTACCCTGAAAACCTATCGCGGCGATCTGGTGATTTGCACAGCTATTCGGGCACCCGCTTACCCTTATCAAGGGCAGCCGGGTGGCGTCGATCCGGTTTTTCTCGAATAACTCCAACACATCCCTTACCATTGCTCTGGAGTTGCAAAGTCCCAATCTGCACACCCCCGCCCCGGTGCATGTAACGAATCTTGCGCCGGTCTTTTCGGCAGACCCCATCAAGCTGACCGCATCCAAAACACTGCTGACATTTTCTTTGGCCACAGAAGTTATAAGCAGGTTCTGTGTCTGGCTTGTCCGCATGTCACCGTCTGCGAATTTCTTCACTAATCCGCAAACATTGACAAGATCATCGGCTGTTATTTGCCCAAGCCGCAGTTTTATTTCCACTGTATAAAAACCCTTTCCTTTTTCAGGTATTACATTGGGCCCAAATTCGCTTTCGCGGTTTGCCTCATCTATATTTGAGAATTTGTCACCACCTAATTTAAAATCTACAACCGGCACTTTTCCCGACAGGGCTTTGTGCTGCTGACGGTAAAGTTCTATGAATTTTTCATTGCCGACACGCGAAACCACATACCGCAGCCGCGCCTTGCGACGGTTGCTCCTGTCACCTTCCAGATCGAATATCCCTTTAACAGCCTCGGCGACTGCAAGAATTTTTTCGGCACGAACAAAATCTTCAATTTTTATCCCCGCCGCTGGATTTGCCCCAAGCCCGCCGCCGGCGTAAACACTGAAACCGGCAACGCCGTTTTTGATATGAGCAAAAAACCCCAGGTCTGTCACTGATGCCAGCGAACAGTCCCGTCCGCATCCGGAAAAAGCGATCTTGAATTTACGAGGAAGGGCGTAAGAGCTGCCCGATGCCAGCAGATATTCAGCCATCGCAATCGCATAAGGGCGACAATCGAATTTCTCGAAAGAACAAACTCCGCCGCGAGGGCATGCTGTGACATTTCGAACCGTGTCACCTCCCCCTCCGAGAGTGCAAAGTCCGGCTTCAAGCAATCCTTCCATAACATCAGCTGTATCTTCGATTTTTACATCGTGGATTTGAATATCCTGGCGGGTGGTGACATGCAGGATGCCGCTGCCGAATCTGTGGCTAAGTTCCGCTATCCGCTTAAGTTGATCCGGCGATGCCATGCCCGCCCCTATTCGCACTCTGATCATATATTTGCCCGATTGTCTCTGTTCATATATACCCATCGTTTTGTGATAAGGGACAAAATCAGCTTCGGAAAATATGCCTTTCAGAAATCGCGACAAAGTCACCCTGTATCTGCATGTATCAGTTTTAACCCTTTCGGGCAGCCGAAGCGATACTGATGATGTCACTATATTCATCCAGTTCTCCTTTTCATTTTTAGTCAGGTTTATAAATAATACTCGATAAAATATTTCTTTTCAGTCAGCATGTCGCATATTTTTTGTGCCGTTTGTGAAACATTACTCGACGGCTCAAGCTGCATATCCGGCTTTGCCTCACTGAATCTGCGTGAACCGATATTCACAAGGAGACAGTCGTTGGGATGATTTAACTGCCTGATCATCTTCAATTCATAATCGTCCAGCTCGCTGACAGTCGTGATTAGTATAAGCCCGGCATCGGTGAACAGGTGCGAAATTTCGCCCAGCCGCCGCAGGTACTCGTCACGATCACCCTCGATATCGGCATCTATACCGTAAAGACTGTTGGCAAGGCCAAGATAATACACCATCCTGCCGCTCTCGAAAAGCTGCTCTTCGAGTGCTTTTGCCAGCTGCTTTTTGCCCATACCTGTCGCCCCTGTGACCAGAACAAGTGTTGAACGCTGGCTGTAGCGGCTTGATCGTTTCTGGGGAGTGATTCCGCTTCGCTCCCAGTTATGCTGTCTACGCCGAACGCCTTCGGAAATACGATCGGCGGCATTTCGTAAGTTTTCAAGGATAACTCCGCCGCCAGCTATCTCATAGTTGTCGATGATTACGAATCGGGATGTGCGGGCAATATCGGTCGTCAGGTCGAACGCTATGGGTTTTAACGTCTCAAGGACGCACTCGGCGACATCGTGACGTTCTATCTGCTGCTTGTTGGAGTCAGTGGTTAGTTCCGACGCATCGAGAACGTTAACTATATCGCGCAGCCAGACAGCTATCCTTGCTGTACCGATTTTTAATTTATATCGCTTGCCCTTTATCATCGGCTGACGTCCCATCCAGAATATATTCGCTTTCAGATGTGTCCCCATAGCCGTCGGCGGCTGCCCTGCCTTGCATATTATCTCTCCGGCAGTGACATAAATCTGCTCTGTCAGGGTGATACCGGTGGATTGTCCCGCGCATGCGGTTTTTTGAACAGGCAGATTAAAACTTTCGATACTCGCTATGGTGGATTTTTTGCCGGATGGAAGAAACACCACTTCATCGCCTACTTCGAGCTTTCCGGTTTCGATTCGTCCGGCTATCACCCTGCGGGCGTCATCGTGTTCGGTGAACTTATAGACATCCTGAACAGGGAATCGCAGCGGCTGATCGACCGGACTGGCTTCTTTTTCAAATTCATCAAGAGCTTCCAGCATGGTCGGCCCATTGTACCATCCGGTTGCCTTCGATCTACTGACGATATTAACTCCTTCGCGGGCAGCGGCAGGAATAAAGGTTCTGGCTTCGGTATTTAGCTGCTTTAAAAATTGCGAATACTCGGTGCGGATGGATTCAAAAACATTTTCCGAGTAATCTACAAGATCAAGTTTATTAACGACTACGACCACCTGGCGAATACCAAGCATACTGAGAAGATAACCATGGCGACGAGAATTTTCTCTAACGCCTTCTTTGGCATCAATAACCAACACAGCCGCTTCCGCCCTTGCGGCGCCGGAGATCATATTCTTTAAAAATTCTATATGACCTGGCGCGTCAATGATAATATATTCCCGCTTCGATGAACGGAAAAAACATCTTGCCGAATCGATCGTTATGCCTTGTGCCTGCTCGTCTTTTAACGCATCGAGCAGAAATGCGTATTCAAACGGTTTTGAGTTTTGAGCGCAGCGTTTTTTTACATCTTCAAGTTTGCCTTGCGGTAAAGAACCGGTATCGGCAAGCAGCCGACCAACAACGGTGCTTTTGCCGTGATCTACATGGCCGATCACCACAATGTTCATCTGCTCTCCTGAGGCGGTCTGTCTGTCCACTAATTCTGTTTGCGTCTGTGTCTTCATATATATTCCATTAACATCTATTCAGGGCGTTATCTATATCTTCAATCAGATCATCTATGTCTTCGATTCCTATTGACAGCCGAATTGTGCCCTCGGTAATACCTATTTTTTCTTTTTCTTCTCTGCTCATAACTGCATGGCTCATGGACCATGGATGACAAACCAGAGATTCCACTCCGCCGAGACTTTCACCAAAACCAAATATCTCAAGTCCCA
>JAQURJ010000032.1 GCA_028715705.1 Phycisphaerae bacterium
GCCTGGTTCAATAACGGTTAACGACAAAGATGCCAGTCCTTTACAATCCGGTGGCTTCTATGATCCTGTTTCGGGTGTTAAAAATAGTTGGCGATGGGTTGAAGCTGATGTAAAAACATCGCTCCAATACGCAATAGACCAAGGCTGGGATTATGTAATGTTTGCAATTGAAATTGACCAACAAATTTTTGGGGAAGGTTTTTGGGAAGTTCACAGCATAGATGTTAGTTTCAACACAGCCCCTTATTTGGATGTCAGAATGATCAATTGGTAATTGTACAGATATTACCGTATATCTGTTTTGTGTATGAAAGTGTTAGAGATTAAGCAATTGAGTAATGTTCAGAATAGAAGGAAAGGATGAGTAATGGTATCAAAAATAAGGATTGTTGTTGTGGTTTTAATGTTGTGTGTTCTTAATAATATGGCTTTGTGTGGTTTAGATGAAAACAGCGAAGCGGTTAAGCCAAATTTGCTAAGCGAAGAAAGGGGAACTGCAAAAATGTTTATTGTAGACCAGGAATTTGTCATAAATAAGGACACCATAATAGATTCCCAAAACCCGTTGTTCGTTTATCCTCCCGGCATTATTAAAGTCAGTAAAGGTGTTACTCTTACTATAGAGGGAATAATTCAGAGCGGCCCATATAAAATATTTGAAGGTGAAGGTAATATTATTATAAAAAACAGGAATGATATCTATGTGGATTGGTGGGGAGAAGACGGTACGGCAATTCAGAAAGCTATTAATTCTGTAGATTCCGGAAGAATTTTATTGCTTGAAAAACAGTATGATATTCAGAAATCAATTAAAGGAAAACGGGGAGTCATAATACAGGGTAAGCAATCCCATGAACTCTGGACTGAGGACACAGGAACCGTATTAAACTACACAGGAAAAGAGAATGAACCAGTCCTTGATTTTCGTGGAGCGAGAATTTTCGGAGTAAGAGATCTGAAAATTCTCGGCAGGGACATCGCAAGCCATGGAATTATAACAGGACACCGGGGAATTGAAACCAGAGCCAAAAACAGTACGATTGAAAATCTTGTTATTTTCAACTGTGGTGTTGGGGTAGATATGGGCGAGACAGATGATGTCTTTCTTACAAAAGTTGTGTTTTTGCATTGTAACGTCGGATTGAGGGGAACTCACACACATGTTGGAGTGTATGATTGCTCATTTATACATTCTAAACGAGCCGGTGTTGAAATAGCTACATCGAGCAAGGGCGCGTTTTATAGATGTCTTTGGACAGAAAATAACGTTGATATTATGCTGACATGTAATCCTCATCCCGGGTCTGTTTATGCCTTTAGGGATTGTTGGTTCGAAAATTGTAAAGATTCTATTATAAAGAAAGCTCCGGAAATTAAAGATGAAATTGGATTGCTGACATGGGTATTCGATGAATGTCACATGCATTCGTTTGGCAAGTCTTTTATGGATTTCTCAGGTTTCGGCAAGTATCAGAGCAGAGTAGTTTTTAATAATTGCCAAATCTGTCCTACAACAAGTTCGTGGGATATATATGACCCTAATGGCGCAGTAGAAGTTGTATATAATCCGGATAATGGTTTAAAGAAAACCAAGTAAGAAATGAAATGATAGTTTTTAAGAAAGATTAGGATTTTTTGTTACAAGTGGATAGTTTTATCGTTTTTGTACGTTCGCTATATAGCAGAAAGCAAGGGATATTATGAGAAAATTAAGCTGTCTAAAAGCATTTACCCTCGTTGAACTGCTTGTTGTAATTTCGATTATAGCGTTATTGCTGGCGCTTTTGATGCCAACCTTGCAACAGGCCAGATCGCAGGCAAAGAGAGCTGTTTGTGCGTCTCAGCTTAAACAAATAGGCCTAACAATATTTCTTTATGGATACGACAATAACGACAAGACACCCCCTTCGGGCCTTTGGGCTTATCCCGGGAGTTGTTGGGCGTCAGGTGTTGGAAACCAATTTACAGAGGGAAGCAATTATGTTCCGGCCTATTTGTCGGATAAAGATATATTGTATTGTCCTCAAAGAGGAGTAAAAGAGATAGAGAGGTTATGGCAAGCGTGTGAGTTGACTTATATTTATCTTCCTGAATTTCGTGAAAATTATAAATCTGCTAAATTAAGTAAATACAAAAGTAGCGAGGTTTTATTTGCCGACGTTATTGCGGATCTATTGTCTTTTGGCCCTCTCTGGAATCATGATTATGGACATGGCTCCGGTCTTGAAGACGCAAAAGGCCTAAATACACTTCATTTAGACAACAGCGTGGATTGGAAATCTTTTGTAAATACAAACCCACATGATCTGAACCGAAATATATATAGATGGTAATTGTGCTTGGACTGATAAGCACGTCAAATTGCTTCTGTGCGTATACAGCTATGACAACGAAAATACGTGGGATATAATTTTTCGAAAGTGGCACTACCGTGCCGCAGGTAATATGATTTGGGTGGTTATTTTGGTGTCGGAGACACTGTTTTTTGGGAATGCTTTCAGTGTATTCGAATAAATTGGGCGTGGTTCTCAAGCGTTTCGGTTAATATGGAGGCATGATGCTTATGATATGGCTCTATTTCGTAAATTGAATGATTAATGTAGTAACAGTTGTCAAAGAAAAAAGAAGTTTAACATAAAATAATTTAGTGAGGTAAATTATGAAAACATTATTTACAATATGTTTGATTTTTATTTTTTGTATGACTTTTTCCTGTGAGGCAGTAACTGACGGCTTTGATGATGGCAACAGCAATGGATGGACGAATGCAACGGGCGCGGGATGGTGCAAGTGGCATGTGGTCAGCGGCCGCATGCAAGTCTCACCTGGAGGAGATGCATGTTATCGAATTAACACTTATAGCTCAACCGCACCATCAGGTACACCATATACCGTATCAGGATATGTGCGTTTAGTAAACAACACCAATGCAGCGGCAGCTATTGTTTTCTGGTATAAAGATTCTGACAACTTTGCACAGCTTGAATGGGCTGGATTTCTTGGTAAAGTCGGACGGGTCGTGGTAAAAGCCGGTGGTAATACATATGTTTCTTCGAACGTATATGTTAACTTGTCGCAAAACGTAAACTATTACTTCTGGGCATCCGTAAATACCTCTGCGCAAACGATTAGTTCTTCAATTAATGGAACTACAATTACATCGAATTACCACCCGGGTGTCAGCTGGTATAGCTCCTACCGGTATGTGGGTGTCTTTGCGTATAATAACACGGTAGCATTCGATAGTATTACTTTCCCCGGAGGGCTTGAATCGACCAATAAGTACACAGAGTTTCGTAATAAATTAGCGAGGACTCTTGGATTCCAGTCAGATCATCTTCAAGACGGATATTATGGCGGGAACTATATTCAGGTGTACGCAGACGGAGGTTTGCCGAGCGGCGGTGATGGTAAGGATGTGCAGTATGAGGCTTATGGGTCTATTACTCAACTCTATGGCTATCGTGTAAATGCGTGCGGTCAGGGTGAGACAATGCTGGATAATGCTGTCAGCAGCGCGCTTTTCATGAATAATTTCTATGATAGTGATCCTTACAGCGGCTCTTACCAGTTTTTTGTCTCCGAATCTTATCGGGATGGGACGAAGAAATACAGCCCCTTGGTTCCGCCAAATATTTCGTACCAGAGTTGTGTTTTTCGCGCCGCCTTTGATATATATTCAGAGGGCGGTGATAACACATTTAAGAATATAGTGCTGAATGCTGGCAGAGCTATTAATAAATTTAAGGATGGTTCGCGTGCATATTACACAGACTGGGATGTACCGTCGAATACTCCAAGGGCTCGGAAACGTGTTTACCAGATTGCCGACATGATTTACAATCTTGCGCCAATAGTTGGTACCTCGCTTTACTCGCAAATTACCTACGGTCAGCCTTCAGAGTGCAAGGTTACATTGTCCCAGCTGGGCGCTGCGGCAAGTTGGCTCCGCTCATATTGTATCGACTGGTCAGTCTCTCCGTATGCATATGTGCATTATGTCAATCCAGATGGGTCAATTACAAGCAATACAGATGGTAACTATAAACAGGTCTTCACCCAGGCAGATGTAGCCCTCGCAAACGTAGCTCTTTATCGCAATCTCGGTGGTACCACTTATCGTGATAAGGCAGTAGAGGCTGTCAATTTTATGAACAACGTGTGCTACGACTCAACATATGGTGGTTACGAGTTGTTTAAGACGCGAAATGGCTCTAGAGATGAGAGCAGTGAAGACCCTGCACAATGGTCTAGTCGGAAAGAATCAACAATGAATCTCCAGGCGTTGACTGCCCTGTATAGCGTCTATAATATAACAGGGACAACTTCCTATAAGACAACAGGAGATGCGGTACTAACGACCATTATGAGCAGCGAGAAACACATGTGGAACGATAAGTTTCTACATGGCGCTGGCTGGCATTTGTTTATGAAAAGGAATTTCGATGAGATTATCAATGAGTTCATCGAATGTTCCCACATGTCATGGGCAGTCGATTTGGAAGCCGAACTTCCTTGATAAGTACCCATGGGTAGGCGAAAGTGTTCGATAGTTGAGGTATAAACGATAGGCAGAAACCTAAAAGGTTTTTGCCTATCGTTCCAGTGTGGTTTCTTGCAGTTCGGAGTATTATAAACATATATGGAGTTATGACATTCTTTCTGAAAAGCTGAAAAACGATCAGCAGGTGAACTATTGGTTGTTATTGATGGATTTATCCGAAGTGATAATGTCCCTGAATTTGCATTTGCTTTGGTTTTGCTACGGGTAGTGTTCATCGGAACTTAAAATTTGAGATATTCTGGCGAGTTTTGATAGAGAGGATGATTACTACTTTATATTAAAAGGTAAAGCAAGCCTGTGTTGCTTAAAGGGTTCCTCTAAAAATTGATAAATTTACGTGCAATTGATTGCACCTTTGAATATATTACGCTCATTGACAATTAAATCACAGTATTTCATTCGATGGAGATTATTTCGATGATGCAGACAGGCCTTTTTGACTGGCAGACACGTTTTGAACAACTGGATAACGGCGGCGATCCCCTGGTAAAACTCAACGACGTGATTAACTGGGAACTGTTCCGCAAAGACCTTGAAAAGATTCGCGTCAAAGAACGCCTGTCCAATGCCGGACGCAAGCCTTTCGATGCCATCTTGATGTTCAAAATTCTGATACTCCAATCGCTGTATAATCTGTCGGACGACCAGCTGGAGTTTCAGATACGTGACCGTCTGTCGTTTATGCGCTGATAAACGAGTCATTTGGCTGTTTACGAGTGCCGAAAAACCGAAATTTTGAAATATTGTGTTCAAAAATATACTCAAAAGATGTTAAATGAAATTTTGAACCTTAAAAATCAAATTATTAGAGGTTCCCATAAGTCTAACTATCTTTTTAGAGTTAAACTGAGAATATTGAAGAGCTGTTATTAAAAAGGACGTGAACAAATGTCTGTTCAAATAGAATATTCGCGTACACCTGTTTTAGTACCAATGGAAGGATGTTGCTGGGCGGATACCATGGTCTTAAACCCTGCGATTGTTAAAGACCCGCAATCGTCAAGGCTGCACATGTTATTTCGTGCAACTGGACCGTACCCTCATAAGCGAATCAAAGGAAAGCCATTGCCATATCCTATCTTTCTTGGTTATGCCTGCAGCGATGACAATGGCGTAACGTGGCAGGCGGATTTTTCTCGTCCTGCTTTGTCTCCGGCTCTGGAATATACTCCAGACAGAATATATGTAGATAATGTAAATGGGCATCAGATGGTGAATTATGCCAATGGCTGTATCGAAGATCCCCGCCTATTCTGGCTTGAAGGTGAATTATATCTGACAGTTGCCTGTCGGATGTTTCCTCCCGGTCCCTATTGGGAGCATGATGATCCGATGCAATGTGCACCTGAATGGACACAAACCGTTGATAATCCATTTGGTCGAGCTGCGCAGGAGAATCTAACAGTGTCTGTTTTATATAAGGTATTATTCGAGCATCTTGTTGCGCAGGATTACGATAATGCTTTTGCATATATAACACATCTGAACGATCCTGAAATCAGTGATAATCGGGATGTGTTCTTGTTTCCTGAGAAGATGTGTATAAATGGAAAAGAGCAATATGTTTGTGTACATAGGCCCAAACAGCCGGGGAAATATCATAGTGAGATGGATGGCAAAGCTCCTTCAATGTTTCTTTCGGCAGCGGAAACTATTTTTGATTTTCCAACGTCAAAAGCAACCCACAAGTTGCTTGCAGAGCCGATTTTTGAGTGGGAAGCGAACAGAATAGGTGGAAGCTGGGCACCAATAAAAATCAGTAACGATGAGTGGCTTCTGTCCTATCACGGCAAACAGGATGATCGAATCGGCTATACTCAATCTTTTATGATTCTTCGACAACCCACGGACAGTTTCCCAGAGGTGGTACACCGTTGTTCCGAGCGCCTTATATATGCCAGGCAGGAGTGGGAACTATCAGGGCAATTCGCAATACCGTGTATATTCACGTGCAGCGGGGTTGTAGTGGGAGATGAACTGATAATGGGATACGGTGCGGCAGACCAAAAGATTGGTATAGCCAAATGCTGCCTTGGCGAGCTAATCTCATATGTTCGAAAGTTTGATGTCACAGGCAATATGATTTAGGTGGTCGCTTCAGTGTCGGAGACTCGGTTTTTTGAAGGCTTTATATACCGTGCAGTCCGTTAACCAGGCTCTGAGCCATTGTTGTAAAGGAGAATAGATGATGTTCCAGGTCTGAAATTAGTGTTTGATATGGGCAACCCTGTTTGCGATGACGATTCCACTAAGCCAAAGCCGTACCCTAAGCAGTCTGCAGGGGAATTTTATAGCCATATCAAGAAACATATAGTATATGTACACACCAAGGATGATATATGAAACATCGTAGGTGTCCAAAAGTCAGCCTAACTTAAAGTTGCTGTGCATTTTGTGCTTGTCAAGCAGCTTGGCAATAATGAAAGGATTAGTAGATATGCATTTACTTGACTGGTCGATTTTAATAGGCTTTGCCACCTTTATTTCGGTTGTAGCCTACTCAACGAAAAAGTACACCAACAGCGTTGCCGGTTTTCTGGCGGCCAATCGCTGCGCAGGCAAATACTTGTTAGCTATGGGCGACGGTATGGCCGGGCTGGGGGCGATAAGCATTGTGGCCTCCTTTCAGATGTACTATGAGGGTGGGTTCACCCCCTTCTGGTGGCAATCCATAATGTTGCCTTTGAGCATTTTTGTAGCTATCACCGGCTGGGTGATTTATCGATTTCGTCAGACCAGGGCATTGACCATGGCACAGTTCTTTGAAATCCGATACAGCAGGCGTTTTCGGGTCTTTGCCGGCTTTCTGGCTTTCCTTTCCGGTATTATAAATTTTGGCATCTTTCCGTCGGTAGGAGCACGTTTCTTTATTTACTTCTGCGAATTACCCCAGACAATTCCTGTTCTTGGATTTAATGTTTCCGTCTATGCCCTTACAATGATTGTCCTGATCGGAATTGCAGTGGCCTTTACCTGGATTGGCGGCCAAATCGCGGTGCTGGTTACCGATTTTTTGCAGAGTGTTTTTTGTAATATCGCTTTCATTGTGGTATTGGTGGTGTTGTTCGTAAAGTTCGATTGGAGTCAGATTTCATCCGCTATTAGTACTGTGCCGGAAAATCAATCGATGATCAACCCGTTCAAGATTGGCGGACTGGAAAACTACAATCTTTTTTACTATTTGATTAGTTTTTATGTGGTTTTCTATGGCGCCTATAGCTGGCAGGGCCAGCAGGCCTATAACTCATCAGCTATAAACGCACATGAGGCCAGGATGTCGAAAATTCTCGGCTACCTTCGATTTATTACACCCATTTTATTTATGATAACGTTGCCGATATGTACATATACATTGTTTCATCACGCTGATTTTGCTGAAGATGCGGCACGAGCCAATGAAGTATTGTCGAATATTGGTAATATTCAAATACAAAAACAGATGACAGTTCCTGTCGCAATGAGCACCGTCCTGCCAACTGGAATTGCCGGGCTGCTGTGTGCTGTGATGTTTGCGGCCCTTATCAGTACGGATGACACTTATCTTCATTCCTGGGGCAGCATCTTTTTACAGGATGTAGTGATGCCTTTCCGGAAGAAACCGTTTGCTCCTAAGAGACATCTTTGGTATCTGAGGTTTTCAATTCTGGGCGTAGCTGTGTTTATATTTCTTTTCAGTCTGTGGTTCAATCAGTCTGAAGACATTCTAATGTTTTTTGCTTTGTCGGGTATAATTTTTCTGGCCGGCTCAGGCGCAGTGATTATTGGCGGACTTTACTGGAAAAATGGAACAACTGCCGGGGCTTGGACTGCAATGACTATCGGTCTTATAATGGCGGCCATGGGATTTGCTTTCAGCAAAACGTTCTGGCCCGGCATCGCCGGTTACATCCAGAATGCCTTTCCAGATTTTTGGCTTTGGCTAAAGCATATCGCCCCTTCGTTAAATGAGGAAAAGTTCCTCTTTAACCCTCAGGAGTGGTTTTTCATTTCAATGATTATCTGCACGATAAGTTACATTACCGTATCATTGCTGACGGTCAAAAAAGCATTTAACATGGATAGAATGCTCCATCGCGGCAAATATGCCCTCGAAAACGAAAAAACACCGGAAGATGAGACAGGCATTGCCAACTGGAAAAAGGTTCTGGGACTCGGCAGGAATTCGAAGTTAGATGACAAGTTCATTATCTGGGCGGCTTATTCCTATATATTTATTTCTTTGTTGGTAGTTTTATTGGGTATTGTTTACAATATATTCTTTGATATCCCGGATAAGTTCTGGCTGGTTTTCTGGCACGGCTATATATGGGCATTCTTTGTTTTGACGATTATACTGACTATTTGGCTGGGCATTGGCGGCTTTATCGACTTTCGTAAGTTATTTAGAGTACTCAAGACTGTCGTCCAGGACGACCGTGATGATGGAACTGTTAGGGACCACCATAATGTTAGTGAGGAACAGACAAGATAACGTACAATATTCTTCGCACATTATTATCGGGCGTTTTTAAAGTAAGTTGCTCGATGTCAAAAGAAAAGCCCTTTATCTGGTCGATAAAAAGTTTTTACAACTAACTTTATGATCAGAGAAAGGGCTTAATTTGAGAAAAATCGGGGAAACAGGATTTGAACCTGCGACCTCTGCGTCCCGAACGCAGCGCTCTAGCCAAACTGAGCTACTCCCCGAAAAAGCGGTACTTTACCAAAGCCGCCGGTAATTTTCAACTATAATAAATTGACAGGGTCAATATCAATGATGATTTTTACCTGTCCGATGCCAATGTTTTGCCTCAAAAGGGTAAAAAACTTGCGCATATCGTTTGGCAGGGGGGATTGAATGATGATATGGAGGCGATGAAAACGCTGAATTCTGGCTATTGTCGGCTCCATAGGGCCTCGGACGGAAATCCGAAGCCCCAAATCGTTGATGATCCGGTCTATATTGCTTCGCAGGATTTTGGCTGCCTGTTCAAGACGGTCAAATTTGGTATCCCGTAAAATCATCCTTGCCAGCCTGCCGTAAGGGGGCAATTGGCATGTTTTTCGATGCCGAAGTTCTTCTGTGACAAAGCCCTGAAAATCATTTTTAAGGGCGAAATTGATCGCCGGCTGGTCGGAAAAAAAAGTTTGAACAAAAACAACCCCCTTTTTTTCGCTTCGTCCGGTTCTCCCAGCGACCTGCGAGATCATCTGGAATGTTCGTTCATTAGCTCTGAAATCAGGCAGATACAAAGATGTATCTGCGCTTATAATGCCGACCACGGTGACATTCGGGAAATGCAGACCTTTTGCGAGTATCTGAGTGCCTGCGAGAATGTCGATTCGTCCCTCGCTAAAATCCCTTAGAAGATGATAATAATCTTTTCCGCTCATTGAATCGCTGTCGATGCGAGCGATCTTTGCATCAGACCATTTTTGCTGTAATTGTTCTTCGAGCCGCTGTGAACCGAGGCCTATCATGGTCATATTTGAATCGCACAAGGGGCAAGTAGTCGAAACAAGTGTCTGTGAATTACAGTAGTGGCATATCGCATAGCCGCCTTTCATCACGGTTTTGAAGATGTCGGCCATTCGCTCCTTGCCAGCAAGTTTTGCCTTATGAAATGTCAAAGTGACATCACAGTTTTGGCAGTGCAGTGTATGGCGGCAGGAGGGACAATAAATAAAATTACTGTAACCTCGCCGATTCAAAAGCAATATTGCCTGTTCCCCGCGAGCGAGCACATTAGTAAGGCATTGCTCCAACGGTTCGCTGATAAGATTAACCTGATTACCGCTTGAAGCGGCTGTGCACATATCGACAAGTTTCATCTCCGGCAGGGGTAGATCCATTACCCTTTTAGGCAGACGAACCAAAGCATAATATTTTTTCTGATTACAATTGTGTATCGTTTCCAATGAGGGCGTTGCGCTGCCAAGCACACATATCGCATCGGCGAGCTGGGCACGTTTTATGGCGACATCTCTGCCGTTATAGCGTGGGGCCTTATCCTGTTTATAGCTGGGCTCATGTTCCTCATCAACGACAATCAGCCCGAGATTATTCAAAGGAGCAAAAACCGCGGAACGCGCCCCGATAACCACATCGGCGTCGCCGCTGCGAATTTTTTGCCACTGTGTATTTCGCTGTGCAGCCGTAAGCTGCGAATGCATTACGGCAATTTTCTCAAAGCGGCTGGCGAACCTCTGTACGGTTTGTGCGGTAAGGGCAATTTCAGGCAGCAATACAATTGCCTTCTTACCTGTTGCGATACACTTTTCTATTGCCCGAATATAAACTTCTGTTTTTCCGCTGTCGGTAACACCGTGAATAACAACGATCCCAAATTGATTAGAGTCTACCCTCTCAACGATAAGACTCAGGGCATTTTTTTGGTCGTTATTGGGGACGACTTTTGAGGATTTAAGTGTTAAGCTTTCCGGTATAACAGGGAGTGATCTATGAACAGTGCGTGATGCGAATTTGACAATTCCCAAGCCAGCAAGTTTTTTGACCGCTCCGTCTGTCCTGCTTTCGCTTTTTTCCACCAGTTCTCCCAGCCTTATTGCCGCTGTGGCGTCAAATGCCTGTGAATCCTTTAATATCTCGATTATTTTTTTCTGTTTTTTGCCCTTGATATCCAGAGAAAGCGATTCGCTATTTGCGTTCAGGTAAACAAATTTTTCCTGCTTTTGGCCGATGTTTTTTTTTACCGCTGCGGGGATCATCGCGGCTAATACCTGACCAAGCGGGCAGACATAATAATCGCTGATCCATTTTCCCAAATCAAGCAATTGTTTATTGAGCAGGGGGGCGTCATCAACGATTTTTTTTATTCTTTTTAAGCGACCCTTGGCTGCAAAGGACTCGTTTTTTTCGACGATATCGACGCAAAACCCGGTCTGAAGTTTGTTGCTGCGGCCAAACGGGGCCTCTACTCGGCAGCCGTTTTGCACGGGCCAAAGGTGCTCCGGGACGGAATAGTCAAATTCGCCGTCCACACCGGAATCGAACGCTAAACGGATAACATGCACCGGCTCGGTGAAAACCTGTTCCTCAGTCTCAAAAAGATTTTTTGTGCGCATCCTTGCCATATTCAGGAAAGATTGTCCCAGCTTTGTCGCGAATTGTCAACCGGCCTTTACCGAAGGTCAAACGGTGAGTTGTCCATAGGTTCGAACCAGCCAACATCGTATTTTGCCGAAATTGTACCGTCTTGATTAGGTTTGCGATTTATTGCTATTTTTTTATTACTTGTATGGCAATCTGCCCATACGATATTGGTGTATCCTTTGTGTCGAAAATGCAGTGAAGGGTAGGGTGACCAGGTGGGGTCCGGCTGGCCGTAGATAACAAAAAATCTTGGCTCGGCAAAAGGGTATTTGCTCAGACAGAAATCACCGTCAATCTCTTTGGCCATAGCCGTATCGGCAAACAGCAGAGTTTCCTGCGGTCTTTCTACTTCGGACACTTTTGCCGTACTCTCGCAGCCCTCCTGACCGTAACCGTTTTTCCATATCTGCGAGCCGATATAAATAAGATTATAACCGTAACCGCCGTTGCCGTCTTCATAGTCATTATCCCCAGGTGAAAGCTGCTTATAATTGATTTTGGAAGGACATTGAAGACGTACATTATTTAAATAAGAACTCAGGGTACCTTTCGATGTGTTAAAGGGCTGGCCCTTGTCATCGCGAACCCCATACCACCTATGCAGATTACCGGAATATATATCCTCTGCGCCGAATAGATAATAACCGTCATGGTCGTGGACATAGCTTGTCGCCGCCAGGGCCAGTTGGCGAAGGTTATTTTTGCAGTCGATGGCTTTTCCCTGTTTTTTTGCCAAGTTAAGAGCAGGCATCAAGATTCCAATCAGAAGCCCGACAACAAAAATTACAACAAGAAGTTCGATTAATGTAAATCCGCCGCAAAAGCCGCGGTGTGAAATATATCTCAGTGTTTTTGTCACCTTAATACCAAAGTTCCCTCAGCCAGATCGAACAGCCATAATTTATTTTTGTATTTGGCTGGCGAATTTATTCTAACATCGCCAATTTCGAACATATCCTCGTCATCAGGCAAATCCTGCAAAAATGTAATTTCGAGCGTACCAAGCGAAGCCAGAGAAGAATCCTCAGCGTACTTAAATTGAATTTTATCTATCTGGTTATTTTCAATGTTGATATTATAAATAATCTGCGTGTTATTATTCGACAGCGAAATGATCATTTTTTCATAATAAAATCCCTGATAATTCAGCTTTTGCGTTGTGAAAGGAATTCTTTTCTCGGCTGCATCGCGACGAATAATATCTACCGTGTGTATGCCCATCCATGGGCGCAATAATCCCTTTAAGAAAGTACCCGCTGGATATGAGCGAAGCACTTTATTATTACTGTCTAAAATTAGAGAACCTCTGGGACAGTCTATCAGAATCTGATCGCCGAATCTTAATTTAAGGAAGGGCGGGTATCGTTGCAGTTTGTCGTATATAAACGGCGTTCTGTAAAAGCCTTCAATGCCCACACCTCTGATATTGCCGGTGATCTGGCAGATGCCCCAGCCTTGTTTGTGTAAAGCATCTCTCTCATCGACAACAGGGCAATCATCCGGCCATTGATGTCGAAAGTTGCCGAATTGTTTTTCATCAAGCTTGTTATAGGTTATATCGCTTTTGAAGTTTATGGCATTGAAAAACCTTTTATCTACAATGCCTGTCAGAAGGTTGGTTTCAGGGTCGCGGATATATTCATTACCCTCATCGGGACCTTCCATGCGGTCAAGGAATTCTATGAATTCAATAGAATCCGTAGGCAGTCGCATGGTCATTTTGCTCGAAAGGGGGTGGTTATACATATATATTGTCTTTTTGCCGGAATGATAATAATAATTACCGCTGCCGTCCTGAAGCCAGCCGCAAAGTTTTGCGCTCATTTGGGGATTCCATCGCTGTTTCATTGAAAACATCGGACCGTCAATGCCGTCGGGAAAAAAGTACCACTGCTCATAAGCGCCTTTGCTAAGACTTTTTCCCATGAGTAGATTAGCATTTGGAACATGTGCCTGATCCCAGGCCTGCCGGACGAAATGAAAACTTTTTATAGAATTTCTTGACAGCAGATTGTTTTCTTGTGGTTCGAAAATGGTTTTGGTGGATGTTACTGAACCGAAGATCAAAGCAAGTCCTGCCAGAAGTGAAAGCAGCGACATTCCTATTTTACTTGTTATTGCGGCAACTACCGAGGCGACAGTGCCGGCCCTTAGTGTCGAAGCGGTCAAATGAATGGCCGCAACTGTTGATTCCGATGGTACAGTAGCCTGTCCAAATAAACCCAACAGTGGCAGGAATAGTGCTTTGGTGACGCCTTTTCGGGATAATTTTTCTCGAAGCTTGTTCTTGGCACGGCAAAACAGAACCCGTGCCGAAACTTCGGAACAATTCATGATATCGGAAATTTGCGAAAATGTCAGATTTTCATAACATCTAAGCACAAGAACACTTCGATGCTTTGTACTCAAGTCGGAAAGGCCAGCAACCAGACTTTCGGCTATCTCCTTGCTGATAAGCTCTTTTAGCCCGTCCCGGCATTTGCGGTCGAGAAGTTCCATTATATGCTTTTTGTCATTTAGCGACATATGCGCCCGATTTTTTTTCGGCCTGAAATGCTGCTGAAGCTTGCACCATGCGGTACGATATAGCCAGGGTCTGAAACTTTCCGGTTTACGCAGATTCTTCAGTGACCTGACCATTTCAAGCAGCGTTTCCTGCCGAATGTCATAAGCCAAATTCGCATCAAGCGTCATGCGGTATATATAGCTGTACAGGACATCCTGCACCTGTTCGGCCAGCTTATTCATACTGTCCGCACAGCCGCCGCGAGCTTTCTCAACCAACTGAGTGTCGTTTACTGCAGATGTTGATATTTGCTCCATATATAGATGCTCCCATAAAAGATTTTGTTACACAAAATTTAATAAATTTTATTAAATTTGCCCCCACAAATCAACAAATAAATGGATAAGTTGATTCCTTGAATTAAGTTAAGCTGCTTTTTTGCAAGGGTTTATATCAAGACAACTTAAGGCTTTTTTGTTTTTTTAGTCCTGCTGCTTTTCGGTGTCACAAGAGCAAGGATGTGATTTTTGGCTTCTTTTCATTTTTTTTTCTATTCTCGCCAGTCCGAAAAGTACAATTACGGCTGCGAACGCAGTGATGAATGCCAACCCGTAATATCCTGCGCCGCAGGCGACGCCGACGCTTGCCACCAGCCATATCGTTGCAGCTGTGGTTAAGCCCTTTACACCGGCGCGATCCTGAATTATAGCTCCGGCACCGAGAAAGCCTATTCCGCTTACAACCTGGGCCGCGATCCGTGTTACAGAGTCGCCTTCACCCATTCGGCGAGAAATTATAGTAAAAACGGCTGCACCAAGACATATTAACACGTTTGTGCGCAAGCCGGCGGCTTTGCCGCTGAGTTCACGTTCGAGCCCCAAGGCCGCTCCGAAGAGCAGGGCTAATAAAATACCTATCGCATCGTGACCGCTGAGCATGATGAACCCTTTCAAATTTAACCCTTATAGCTGATAATGGATTTGGGGCAAAATGGCAAGAAAAAAACAGAGTTCTTATCTCTATCATTTGTAACAGATTTAAACTTGGAAAATTATCTCACAGCTCCGGATCGATTGTTTCGAGAAGGTCTTCACAGGTTTGCAGCGACCATACCCCGAAATTATCTTTTGCTCTGAAAACCATGCTCTTCGGTCCGAGAGGTCGGTATATTCGTTCTTCCGTTGGGCCGAAAATTGCTATTGTTTTTGCTCCCGCCGCTCCGAAAAGATGGCTGATTCCGCTGTCATTTCCTATATAGAGTTCCGCGATTCCTGCCAGTCCCGCTACATCACTTAACCGCGGTTCGGAAAGAACACCGAACCCCTCAGGTTCAAAATTACCCCTTTCAAGTTCGGCTGGTCCTAACAGAAAAACCACCTCAAATCCGCTCTCTTTGAAAACTTCCCCGACATACACAAAATTTTCCATCCCCCAGCATTTGTGCAGTCCGCCGCTTCCTGGTGCGATTACCGCTATCCGTCGTTTACCATCGATGCTCATTTCGCCAAGCCTTTTTCTTGCGGATTCCATATCCGCTCGCATAGGCTGGATAAGAGTCTTTTTTGAGAAATCAAAACCTGTGGCGGTTCCCGATCTGTGTTCCAGCAATTGCTCTATATAGAAAGACGATATATGACCCTTGTAATCTTTAGGAGGCTTGGTTGCAAGGGTGATTACTTCTGAATTGCGGCTGCAGTTAACGGTAAATATCAGGTTCTGCTCGAAATTACCTTTTGTATCCCCCATGAAACTTATGATCCATTGATAATCACTGAATATGTCAACAAGAGCGTCACCGTCGGCAAGATCAAAATTATTTGTATCAGCAAAAAACCGAAATATATCTACCGAATCCATCGACCTGATACCATCGACAGCGGTTCGTGACGGGAAAAAGCTGATATATTCACTGCGTCCGAGAAAATCCACGGCGGCGGCGTTTAAGAAATTTTTCAAGAACTCAGCCAGCGGCAACGTTAGAATACAATCGCCAAGTGCACCCGGCTGAAGGATTACAGCTCGCTGCGATGCGGCAAGGGTTGCCTTCTCTCGTTTTGTTACCAGTTGAAGAATATCATCGGGCATACGGCAAAAAGCTCTTTTGATAAGCTAACTATTGATTATCCGCTCGATATCCCGCGATACGATATCGGCTATGATGGAATCGTATTCGCAGGGCGGCAGAACCGTCTTGAATTCTTTTGCCGATTCGCTGCTTACGTTATCCGGCTTTTGGCCAGGGCCGGTGCGATTCCTCGACGTTGTTTTTCTATGAGCGGCCATTATGTCTTCGGCAAGATCGAACTGCGGGATATTCGCGGTTGGTTCTTCCATTCTAAGAGGGGGGATCAAAGGATTATCCGATTCCTCCGTAAACTCATTATCGCCGGATTCATCCATCCACGCATCGTCACTGCCGTTACCATTCTCTAAGTCATCAAATTCATTTTCTTCAAATTCCATCATACCTGTACTCCGCCAAAAATTATTTTTTCACAGGACCGAGATTGAATTGCGTATATCGGCCTAAATCATAATCTTTGATTATTTCAATTATATCGTCACAGCTTACGTTTCTTATTGAGTTAATATCATCCTGTACACTGCGATATTCTTTAAGGTACATCCAGTTAAATCCCATATCGACAAGTCTGCCCATCGGCACTTCGTTTTTTATAACCAATGAGCTTAATACCTTATTTTTCGCGGTCGAAAGCTCCGCCTCGGTAACTCCGTTTTTGCGGACATCCTCGAATATCGCGTTTATCTTTTTCATCACTGTTGAGGCGTTATCCTTGCTGCATCTGATGTAGCTAAGGTTGACACCAGTACCATCCATCGGCGCATGTTGAAAAACAGCCGTTTCGGCTATGGCCTTATCAACCAGTTCCCAGAAGAATCGCGAGCCAACATCGTCGCCGAGTATTACGCCTAATAAGCCAGCTGCAAAACGGCGAGAATCCTGAACGCTGACTGAGTGACTGAACAGGCAAATATGTTCCCTGACAAGATTGGCCTTTTCAAAATGTTCCTTTTTGCTTGTACCCTCATAATCCGCGGTTTCTCTGTTGACTATTTTCTTTTCCCATCTGCCGCAATTTTCTTTGGCGACAGTGCATACCATATCCCAGTCGAAATTACCCACCACCGTCAATATCATATTACCTGCCGAGTACCTGCGGCCAAAATACTCCCGCATCTGCTCGGCTGTCAAAGCGTCGATCGATTGGACAGTACCCAATACGCTATTGCCGCACGGGTGTCCTTCAAAGTGCAAGGCACGGCAACGATCCATAACATCGAAATTGGGCATATCCTGGTACATCGCGATCTCTTCTTTTATGACATTCTTTTCGATATTGAAATCATCCGTGCGAAGGCTTGGCCGCATAAGTTGCGACCACAATTCCGTAATGTCACGCAGATACTCTGGCAGGATAGCGGCGTAATAAACAGTAGCCTCTTCGCTGGTGAATGCATTAAATTGTGCGCCTGTTCGGTCGAAAGCTTCGTTGACCTCGAAAGCACTCAGTTTGTCTGTCCCTTTGAACATCATATGTTCGAGAAAATGCGAAACGCCATTTATTTCACTTGTCTCGTCACGACCGCCGGTTTTTACAAAAAAACCGACCGCAGCGGATTTCGCACCACCGTTGTATTCGCCTATTATGGTCAGTCCGTTATCCAGTTGTTTATGCTTAAATTCCATTCGCTTATCCGATCGTTATCTGTTTTGGCCCTATGGTGACAACCCAGAAATCCTTGAAGCTGTTTTGACGCAGATAGTTTACCACCGATTCGGCAGTTGTCTGCTCTATTTTTTCCTTTATCTCGTCGAGACTGCGAATTCTTCCGAACATATAATAATCGCTGCCGATGCCTGCCGCGCGGCTGCTCGACGATTCGCTTTGAAGGATCAGTGCGCTCTTTAAGCCCGTTTTGGCCCGCTGCATTTCTTCTTCGCTTATCCCGTCTTTGAGCCGATTAAATTCTGTCATTATTACGTCAAGGGTCTGCTGCGCCTTGTCCGGAGTTGTTCCGGCATAGCAGCTTATTCCAGCGGCTTCTTTCATCGAATGATATCTTGCGCCCACGGCATAGCAAAGTCCGCGTTTCTCACGCACTTCGGTAAACAGCCTTGCACTCATCCCGCCGCTCAACACCGAAACAGCCGTTCGGATATTATAGTAGTTTTCATCGGCTGCGGTAACGGTAGGGGTCATAACGCCGATGTGCACCTGTGCCCCTTCATGGTGTAGATGAGTATAATAGTCGCCCGATGATTGGATAGCGGTATCGATTTTTGGTTTTGCATCTTCGCCGCCGAACAATTTTTCTACCAGGTTAACAACCCTATCGAAGTCGTATTTTCCTGCGATAGCGAATATTGTGTCACTCAAATTGAAATGGTTGCCGATAAGTTTGCGACATTGGTCGGTCGTAAGGCTCTTTAAATCTTCGGCGTGTCCATGTGTGCTTATACCCAATGGTTTCGGGTAGAACTCTTCCTTTAGCCGTACCATTACTTTCTGCCGTGGGTCGTCATCCAGCCCATGCAAGTCGTCGGCGGCAAGCTGCTTTGCTAAATTGAATTGGTCATTATCCAGCAGCGGGCGAAGGATAATATCGGCGTGAAGTTCCAGTGCCTTTTCGACATTGCTCGATTCAAGAGCCGCACCGACAGTAAAGTGATGACTGCCGATAGAACTTGAGCGGTGAAGTCCGAGGCTGTCCATCGCGTCGCTAAGCTGGCGGCTGTTCATTTCGCCCGCTCCGCGGAAAATCCAGTCCTCTATTATATTTGCCGCCCCGCATGTGCCTTCCGGCATTACCGCCGCACCAGCCGGAATCATAAAATCGAAGGCGACCGAATTTACCCCCTCCATCGGCTCGCCGAGGACTACCATTCCATTTTGCAAAGTATGTTTGTCAAACCATTGTGCCATTTACCCATCCGTAAATTATACCAAAAACAGTATAGTAGCATTTTAGCAGCCGCTTGTCAGGCAAAATATCCGCAATACCTACCAATTATGGCATGTAATAAATGATGGTCAATTTGCGCCAAAACGAAGCCTACGCTACCGCTACCTGTTCGCCTTCTTCGCTCTGCTCAAAGCGTACGCTTATCTTCTTGCTGACTCCTCGTGTCTGCATCGTTACGCCATAGAGCATATCAGCAATGCTCATTGTCCGTTTGGAGTGCGTAATAATGATGAACTGCGATTCCTTCTCAAATTCCTGCACGATTAAGTTAAATCGTTCGTTGTTCGCCTCGTCAAGAGCCGCATCAACCTCGTCGAGGATACAGAAGGGCGATGGCTTGCTCTTAAATACAGCGAACAGCAGCGCAATAGCCGTCATTGTCTTTTCTCCGCCGGATAGAAGCGAGATACTTCTTGGTTCTTTTCCGGGCGGGCGTGCGACTATCTCTATACCTGCTTCGAGTATGTCTTCGGCCTCTTCAAGAATAACGTCGGCCTTTCCGCCGCCGAACAGCTTCCTGAACATCAATTGGAAGTTTTGGCGTATCTGCTCGAATGTTTCGGCGAATTTGTCACGGCTCTGTTTATTCAGTTTTACTATCAATTGCTGCAATTGGGTCTTGCTGTTATTTAAATCCTCAAGCTGGCTGGCAAGGAACTCATTTCGTTTTTCAAGATCTTCCTGTTCGCTGATAGCATCGACATTCACATTGCCAAGCCGCTCTATCTTGCTGCGAAGATCGTTTATCTCTTCCCTGACTGCTTCCCAGTCTGTCTGCTGGTCTTCATAATTGCTGTACGCATCTGCAAGTTCGAGCTGCAATTCTTCGCGAACCCGCTCGGTCAATCCCTGCTCCTTTACTTCCAATTGGCCAAGTTCTATCTTGAAATTATTTATTCTTTCTTCGATTCCCTGAGCCTCCTTACGTTTTTCACGAACAAGATGCTCGGCCTGTTTTTGCTCTTCCAGAAGGTTTGTAACTTTTTCTCGCAGTTCGCGGCTTTGCTGTTGGTTTTTCTCTTTTGCCATGAACATTTCGCTTATCTGTGATTCACAAGTAAGGATGTCTCGTTGAGCCTTTTGACTTTGATCGGTGCTGTTTTCTATTTCCCGCCTGGCGGATTCTATGGCGATTGCGCTGGTTTGTAGCTGGCTTTCTGTGCCGCTGACAGCCTGCCGCAATCCTTTTATCTGCTCGGTGATTTTTCCAGTGTCGATTTTCAGTTCGGTCAATTCATCAAATTTCTGCTGCTGACTAAGTTTGCTTTCCGCGAACTGAGCTTCCAACTCTTTAATACGATTGTTTCGCTCGGCATTGACCGTGTTAAGTTCTTCGAGTTTTTGCTTGTTGTTGTATTCCCTGTCAACGCTATCATCGATCTGTTTTGCGAGCGAATCAATTTCGCTTGTGATCAGCGGCTGCTCGTCGCTTAACCGTTTGATATTCTGCTCGATTACGTTGAGCTTGCTCTTTACCTGCATCAGTTCGGTATTGGCTTCGTATATCGAGGTGCGAAGTTCCTTTCTTAATTTGGCAAGATGCTCGTTTATCTGGTTGTCACTTTCTATTTTTTGTTCGAGTCGTTCGATTTCCTCGGTTATTTGCTCGATAGTCTGCTGAAGCTGCCTAAGCCGGCTCTTTCTGCTGATAAGTCCGCTGGTCTTGCCCATCGGTCCGGCTTTGATCTGCCCCTGACCATTGACAAATTCACCGTTTGTGGTGACGAATTTATATTCATCGCCGAGCATGTTTTTAAGTTCAATAGCCTTAGCGAGCGAATCGGTAACGATTGTTTTACCCAAAAGGTTCCAGACCAGCGGGGCAAAACGGCTATCAAATTTAACATATTCGACCGCATGTGCTATGATACCTTCTATGCCGCCCAGGTCGGTGTCGCTGACGAATGGTTCAATAGTGTCACCGCATAGAAAACCTACGCGGCCCTTAAGATCGGCAAACCCTTCGCTGTCTGCCAGCAGAGCAGCCGTATTGTTTACTACAAGTGTGTCACTGCGACCTTCGAGTGCGGCTTCTACGATGGATGCGTATTCCGGCTGCGCCTCGATAATATCCGCAAGTATCGCTTCGACATAATCAAACCCGCCCTCCGTTTTCTTTTGCAGAATTTCCCTAACGGCTTTATTCAGCCCTTCGCGGCGGGACTCCATATCCTGCAAAACAGAAAGTTCTCGCACCATCGCGCTGCGTTCTTCCTTGCCGCTGGCGAGCTTTTTGGTCTCTTCGGTAATAACAGAATTTATTTTTTCCGTTTCGACCCGTTTGGCGTTAAGGGTTTCGTCGAGTTCAGTAAGGACTTTTTGTATATCCTCAAGCCTTGCTTTATGCTGCGATTTTTCAGTCAGCAGCCGTTCCAGTTCGGTTTGTGTGAAGACTGCTTTGTCGCTTAGCCGCTGTTTCTGATTTGAAAGGTTCGAACGAAATACCGATATGCTCTGTATTTCGTTATGAAGCTGTGCTGTGCGGCGGACGATATCGATAATGCCGCTTTTTTCATCTTCGAGATCGGCCTGAATAGATGCGCAATTAGCGTTAAGTTCCCGCACACTTTGTTCAAGTCCTGAAAGGGCGAATTGTTTTTTGGATGATTGGTCCTCACATTCGGCCAGTTCGGTTTTATAGCCTTCAAGTTGAGTAACAAGCTCTTTGCGGTGCTGTTCAAATTCATCGATGCGTCCTGCCGCTTCGGTTTTTCGTTGCTCCATTTCCTTTGTGCGAGCCTGAAGAAATTCGATCTGCTGAAGCTGCTGGTCGATTTTACTTTGCACCGACACAAGCGAATTATCGCTGCGGCCAAGAGAGCTTTCAGTTTCGATGATCTCGGTGCCGAGCGTACTGACTCGGGTGTCATTCTGGGCGATCTGTGCGGCCAGAACACTGAATTGCTGTTCAACGTCACTTAAATGCTTTGGCAATAAGTCTTAACGCTTCCGGCTCTATTTGAATGCCTTCGGTATCGCAGACATGGGTTAGTTTTGAAACTACATCCGCCTGGGAGATGCGCCGGAAATCAAAGCGCTGGCACCGTGA
>JAQURJ010000033.1 GCA_028715705.1 Phycisphaerae bacterium
CCAGATCAGGCCCTGCAATATAGGCACTTCGGTAAGCGTCGCAAAATACATAAACGCGCCCGCTATGGATGCGAAAAAATTCGCCCTGATCGAATTTCCCCCAACCGCTTTTGCAATCCATTGAGACGGGATAATGCCTTCATTTCCGGGCCGCCCCAATAAAAACCCCGCGACCAGCACACCCATAAATAGTAACGGCAAAATAAGTTTTGCAAATCCCCACGATGACCAGAACCATTCACGAGCCTGCTGCGATTTGGCCGTACTCATGAAAAATGACAGCAGCACAACACCAGCCGAGAATGCGATAATCGCACTCTTTGTAACCAAACCCACCCCGGCAACAGCGGTAGCCGTAATGATGATTTTCCATATCTTCATCTTAAACCACCTGGTGACAATGACGCCGAGAATGACCGCAAAAACTGACGTCAAAACCCATTTAATCGAATAAATGCCATACCACAAGCCGCTCTGCTCCGCAGGTTTCGCCCAGTTGGCAAAAACAAGTATCGCGACCAATGTTGCAAAGAAAATCATATTATGACCAAGCGGACGCTGCTGGTCACCCGTCTCAAATGCAGCGGCGTTTTCAGCTTTGACCAACTCATCCTTGCGATAGATAAAATGCATCAGCAAACCAATGATAATGCTGAAAGCAACAGCGCCAACGGCACGGGCAATACCTATTTCCATACCAAGTATCTTGGCCGTCAGGATAATCGCCAAAATGTTTATCGCCGGCCCCGAATATAGAAACGCAGCAGCAGGCCCAAGCCCCGCCCCCATACGATAAATACCCGCGAAAAGCGGCAAAACAGTACACGAACATACCGCAAGTATCGATCCCGAAACGGACGCAACACTATAAGCGACAATTTTATTCGCCCTGGGGCCAAGGTATTTCATCACCGCCCCCTGACTCAAAAATACCGATATCGCCCCGGCTATAAAAAACGCCGGAACAAGACATAATAAAACATGTTGGCGGGCGTAATCCTTGAGCAGATTCAGCGACTCAAAAATGGCATTCGCGAACCGCAAACTGGTAAGCGGCAAACTAAACGCCGCTATAAAAATCACGACAATAACGATCAGTTTTTTATATTCATCTTTCCAGTTCATACGCACTCACAGACTTTCGAGAAGTTTTTGCTGCTGTTTGATAGTAGTTTTCAATTGACGGGTTATGCAGGCCATACATTCCACCACGCACAGGGTCTTGAGCTTGTACATGACCTTCAAACCGTCCTTGCGGCACTCCAGAATGTCAGCATTGACCATTAAGGAAAGGTGTTTTGAGACATTGGAGCGTTCCGAGCCGATGTGCTCAGCTATATCGCACACGCATTTTTCACCATCTTTTAGAAATTCAACAACCGCCAGCCGAAGCGGATGTGCAAGAGCCTTTATTATCTCGGCCTGTTTTTCATATTTTCGCAGATCAATTTTGGTAAGCATAACAACCCTTGATAACTATATGACCATATATTCATATAGTAGCAAATAGTTTCACCCCGTCAAAATATATTTGCTGGAAAATTAGGTAATATTTTGTAATATTTTAGCCGTATGCTGTAAAAGCCATTGTCAGGGTTGCCCTGCGCAAAAGGCCTGTAGATGACAAAGCTGGAAATATATATCCATAAGCGAAACAGGTTGAAAGCAAAGGCCGGAGTTTATTATGGGATGGAACAGCAGAAAGTGCAAAAGGACTGGATTCCTGCTTGCGAAGAAATGACAAATGAACAGAAAGATTTCCCTTTTTAGTCGATGGCAGAACAATAGAAATTATTGACAATTAAAATTAATAGATGATAATTGATGAATGATGATTGAATAAATTTAACTTCTCGAAAATTTAGGGAGAGTCGTTATGGTAGCATTAGTAAAAGCAATCGGGGTCGTAATCACGGCGATGGGAGTTGTGTATCTGATCTATCCGCAGGTTATCAGGGCTATTATAAATTTTTTCTCGGTGGGGTATCGCATCTACCTTGCCGCAGTAGTGAGGCTTGTTTTCGGCGTTATTTTGCTGCTTGCCGCCAGTAAAGCCGCACACCCGAAGCTTGTCACAGTTTTGGGCATCCTTTTTTTATTGGGGGCGATATTGATAGTTGCCCTGGGACCGAAAAGGATAAGCCCCATGCTCACTTGGTACAAAGGCTGGTCATTATTTGCTATGCGGGTCGTGGCTATCCTCATAACACTGTTCGGGCTGCTTGTTATCTATGCGGCATGATAACGGGGGAAGGGTAAGAAAGGCAATGTTATGGCCAGTGTAAAGGATATAGAGGTAAGAAAGCCGACCGAGCAGGAAAAAAACCAAATGAGCGGCTGGCCAGTGTGGAACTGCGAGCCGAGCACTTTTGACTGGGAATATACCGAAAAAGAGACGTGCCTGCTTATCGAGGGTAAGGTTACGGTTTCGGATGAAAATGGTTCTGTCAGCTTTGGAGCGGGCGATCTGGTAATATTTCCCAAGGACTTAAAGTGTCAATGGAAGATAAAAACGGCTGTTTCTAAATACTACAACTTCGGCTAAAAAAAACAACAAAAGTCTATTAGGGGCAAAATCGCCGCAGGGGTTGGCTTATACTCGCCCCTGTGTTTTTATGTTTTCACAAACGGAGATAATTCCCGCAGCCGGTTGATGATGCCGGGTATTTTCTCGATCACAAGATCAATTTCTTTTTCGGTATTATAACGGCTGAGGCTGAATCGTATTGACCCATGAGCGGCGGTGAAGGGAACGCCCATCGCCCGCAGAACGTGGCTTGGCTCAAGCGAACCGGACGTACAAGCCGAACCGCTCGAAGCGCATATCCCGAACCTATCCAACATCAGCAAGATCGCCTCGCCCTCGACAAATTCAAAACTGATATTGGACGTATTAGGCAGCCGGTTATCTTTATCCCCGTTAAGCATTGCGTCCGGGCAGGTTTTCAATATGGCAGTCTCCAGCTTGTCGCGCAGCCGTTTTACCTCGTTATTTTCCAATTCGGTATTCTGCCGTGCTAATTCGCATGCCTTGCCCAATCCGATGATGCCCGGCACATTTTCCGTTCCGGCTCGTCTGCCGCCCTCCTGATGACCGCCGACCATATAAGGAGCAACCCGCGTACCCTTTCGAATGTAAAGCACACCTATGCCTTTAGTAGCATGCAGCTTATGCCCCGAAAGACTCAAAAGGTCGATATTACTTTTTGACAAATTTAACGGTATCTTGCCGACAGCCTGCACCGCATCAGTATGAAAAGCAACACCTTTTTCTTTCGCCATTTCAGCGATATACTCGACCGGATAAATATTACCAGTTTCATTATTGGCGTACATCACGGTAACAATAGCCGTATTATCGTCGATCAGGTTTTCAAGCTCGTTGATATTCAGCCGACCATTACGGTCAACGCCTATCTCAACAACTGTATACCCATGGCTCTCCAGATCGCGGCACACCTGCAAAACCGCTGGATGTTCCACACGCGTTGTTATTATCTTACGCCGTTCCGGGTGCGCAGCCAATGTACCCTTTATCGCGGTGTTATCGCTCTCGGTACCGCAGCCGGTAAAAATTATCTCGCTCGGATCGGCGCCAAGCAAAGCGGCAACCTGTTCACGTGCCTTGCGTATCTTATTGCCTATTTGCCCGCCAAAAGTATGCATGCTTGAAGGATTGCCGTACAACTCCGTAAAGTATGGCCTGATTTCTTCAAAAACTTCCTCGGCAACTTTGGTCGTCGCATTGTTATCAAGATATATCGTATTCATTATTATCCTCTGTGTTCGTGCGGCTGCTGTGTTGAATCTGTTTCTTCTTCGACGTAAAGCGATTCGCTTACAAACTCACGCAGCCTTGCTTCGACAACATCCTTCATTGTAAACTCGGTCAACTTACATTGTGCACACATACCTCGAAAAGCAACTATAACCTTGTCACCATCAACATCGATCAACTCAATATTTCCGCCATGTGAACGCAACGCTGGACGTATCTGCTCATTTATGGCTTCTTGTATCATCTGAATTTTCTGTATATTGGTTAGTTTGCCTTTTTTACGAACAGCTTTTGTGGCGGATTCTTTGATCTTATCGCCCTGCAATCGCTGAATGATCTTTTCAATCTCACCTTTGCAGCCGCCGCAACCGCCGCCGGCTTTGCAGTAATTTGTCACCTCCTCAACCGTGGTAAGATCGTTTTCCATTATCACTCGCTCAATCTCATTTTTGGTTACGCCGAAACATGTACAGACCACCCTTCCCTTAAGCTCATGCTTTATTTTGCCGCCGGTTTGATAATTCTCGATAGCCGCTTCCAAAGCCTCACGCCCCATCACCGAACAATGCATCTTCTGTTCCGGCAGGCCGCCAAGATAATCGGCTATGTCCTTATTCGTTACCTTTGCCGCTTCATCCAATGTTTTACCCTTAATAAGCTCTGTCAGCACCGACGAGCTTGCTATCGCGCTTGCACAGCCGAAGGTCTTGAACTTGGCGTCTGCGATACGTCCGTCCTTATCCAGCTTGAAAGTCAGTTTCAGCGCATCGCCGCAAGCCAACGAGCCAACCTCGCCAACGCCGTCGGGATTCTTTATCTCTCCAACGTTGCGAGGATTTATAAAATGATCTTTAACCTTTTCCGTATAATCCCACATATTTTAGTTTTGATTCCTTAGTCTTGAGTTTTTAGGAACATGCTTTTTCCAAAGCATTTTTAAAATCTTCAATTATATCGTCAATATTTTCAGTGCCTACTGAAACACGGATATAATCGGCTGTTACGCCGCTATCTTTCTGTTCCTGTTCCGAAAGCTGCTGATGGGTCGTCGTAGCAGGATGTATCACCAGCGTCTTACTGTCAAGTACATTGGCTAGGTGACTTGCAAGTTTCACGTTATCGATAAACTTAGCTCCGGCTTCTTTGCCGCCCTTAATTCCAAAACCTATTATCGCACCCTGCCCTGCCGGCAGATACTTTTTGGCAAGCTTGTGATCCTTATGACTATGCAAACCTGGGTAATTGACCCAACTTACCTGCTTTTGCTTTTCCAACCAATGCGCCAGTTTCAACGCATTTTCACAGTGCCGCGGCACACGCAGATGCAGCGTCTCAAGCCCCTGCAAAAACAAAAAAGCGTTAAACGGAGATAGACACGCCCCCATGTCACGCAGTATCTGCACTCGCAGTTTTATAATATACGCCAACTCGCCGACGGCTTCGACGTATTTTATCCCATGGTAACTCGGATCCGGTTCGGTCAGCTCCGGATAGCGATCATTATCCCAATTGAACTTGCCCGAATCTATAACTATCCCCCCAATGCTCGTGCCATGCCCGCCAATAAACTTGGTGCAGCTATGCACAACAATATCGACACCATGTTCAATGGGGCGAAATAAGATCGGCGAAGCAACCGTATTATCGCACACCAACGGCATTTTATATTCGTGCGCCACCTCGGCTATTTTCTCATAATCAAGTATATCATTTTTAGGATTTCCTATAGTCTCTATATACAATAACCGCGTATTGTCCTTTATCGCCTTTGCAAAATTATGCGGGTCGGACGCATCGACAAATGTCACCTCAATACCCAGCTTCGGAAACGTCTGACTGAAAAGCGTATAGGTCCCGCCATAAAGGGAGCTGGAACTGACTATATGCTGGCCGCTCTTGCAGATATTCAGCACGGCACCCGTTATCGCCGCCATCCCGCTGCTAAATGCCAATGCGCCCACCCCGCCTTCCATGGCTGCTAATCTTTTTTCAAGTACATCGGTCGTAGGATTCATCAGCCGCGTATAGATATTGCCGAATTCCTTAAGCGCAAAAAGATTTGCCGCATGTTCGGTATCTTTGAATACATAACTGGTGGTCTGATATATCGGAACCGCCCTGCTCAATGTGTCACTATCAACCGTTTGGCCGGCATGAAGCGCCAATGTTTCAATTCTGTATTTTTTTTCGTCTGCCATGTATACTCCTTGTAAAATTATGTTTTTGGTAATATTTCTATCATTCGGTCAAGAGCCAGCTTCGCCCTATCAGCAATCTGCGGCTCAACTACAATCTCATATTTGTTATCTTCAAGACTATGCAAAATCTTTTCCAGTGTTATCTTCTTCATATTCGGGCAAACCGCACGTTCTGTTGCAGCGAAAAATTTCTTATGCGGGTTTTGAGTTCTTAGTGTATGGATAATGCCAATTTCTGTAGCAATTATAAATTCTTTTATATCACTTTTCTTTGCGAATTTAAGCATCTGGCCTGTACTAAGCAGTTGATCGGCCAATTCCTTTACAGGCTCAGTGCATTCCGGATGAGCCAAAACAGTCGCGTCCGGATGCTCAGACTTCGCCGATTCGATATCTTTTTCGCTTATCCATACATGCGTTGGACAATAACCAGGCCATAAAATCATTTCCCTGCCCGTTCTTTCACACACAAATCGTCCAAGGTGCTGGTCGGGCACAAAAATTATCTCTTTATCGTTCGGCAAAGAATTCACCACCTCAACCGCATTGGAACTCGTACAGCAGTAATCGCTCTCAGCTTTGACCTCGGCAGTGCTGTTGACATAACAAACCACTAGGGCACCCTGGTGTTTAGCCTTCAGTTTTCGAAGCTCATCGGCTGTTATCATATTTGCCATTGGGCAGCCGGCATTAATTTCAGGCAGCAGCACGGTTTTTTGAGGTGAAAGTATTTTGGCGGTTTCAGCCATAAACATCACACCGCAAAAAATAATTACATCGGCGTCTGTTTTCGATGCCTGTACACTAAGCCCAAGTGAATCACCGGTAAAATCAGCCAAATCCTGGACTTCGCCAATTTGATAATTATGAGCCAGTATAACGGCGTTGCGAGCTTTTTTAAGTGTTCTTATTTTCTCCAGTAGCGTATTACTCAAGATGATTTTTCCTTTTTCCCGACACTTTTGCGTTCTTTATAAACAAGATCGCCCTTGGGCATAAGAACCGTAGTCGCCTCAGGCACTGATTCCTGTATCCAGACGTTACCGCCAATGATCGAATCTTTGCCTATCACAACATCACCGAGTATCGTCGCTTCAGCGTATATAGTAACATTATCTTCTATCGTAGGATGCCGCTTGCCGCCTTTGATTATCCTTCCGTCCTTATCCTTGCGAAAACTAAGAGCGCCAAGAGTAGTGCCCTGATATATTTTTACATTATCACCAATAATAGTAGTCTCGCCTATTACTACGCCCGTGCCATGGTCGATAAAAAACCTTCGCCCTATTGTGGCGCCGGGATGTATATCTATCCCTGTTATCGAATGGGCGTACTCGGTCATTATCCGCGGTATCAGTGGAACTTCATGTTCGTAAAGAACATGTGCAAGCCTGTACGTCGCTATTGCCACAATGCCGGGATAGCTGATAACTATCTCCTCGTCCGATTTAGCCGCTGGATCACCTTCGAATGCCGCTTGGATGTCTTCCTTGAGCATCTCGCGAATAACGGGCAGTTCGTTAAGGATATCCTCTGTTACCTGCTGCGACATATTATGGCAATCACAGGTATCACATTTTTCCATCCTGCATCGATGACGAAATGCACGCTCTACCTGCTCGGCAAGGTCGGTATAAGCCTGGCTAAGGATATCCTCTATAACAAATTTCAAATTAGCCTGCGTAACCGCGCGCATCCCAGTGTAGCCGGGAAAAAGCAGCTCAAGCAGAAGCTGCAAAGTTTCTATTATCCGGCCCCTGACCGGCAGATTGGCTGCATCAATAAAATTTATTCCGGAATCACCGCGATAAGTTTCAGCGATCCGTTCAACAAGTTTTTCCATTCCCTCCAAATAAAATCCTTCTTTGGCCATAATCAATCCTCGTTAAGTCCCCCGAACAGTTCGGTGGAAATATATCGTTCTCCTGTATCCGGCAGGATGGTTACAATCACTTTACCTTCGGCTTCCTGGCGATTCGATACTTGTATCGCCGCCCACATCGCCGCACCGGAACTGATGCCGGCAAGAATACCTTCTTTTTTTGCCAACAGAACCGCTGTTTCCATCGAATCCTCATTGGTTACCTGTATGATCTCATCGATCAATTCTGTTTTTAAGACATTAGGCACAAAACCGGCTCCGATTCCCTGTATCTTGTGCGGACCAGGCAAACACCCGCTCAACACCGCCGAATCCGCAGGTTCGACCGCAATGATCTTCACATCTTTATTGCGACTTTTTAACACTTCGCCGCAGCCGGTAATCGTCCCCCCTGTACCCACGCCGGCTATAAAAATATCAACTTTTCCGCCGGTGTCCGTCCATATTTCCTCGGCGGTGGTTTCTCTGTGTATTTTTGGATTTGCCGGATTATTAAACTGCTGCGGCATAAAAGATTCATGCATTTCATTGACCAGTTCTTCGGCCTTTTCAACGGCGCCTCTCATGCCTTTTTCGGCGGGCGTTAACACTATTCTCGCCCCGTACATTTTTAGGAGTTTTCTTCGTTCGATACTCATTGATTCAGGCATAGTCAAAATAAGCTGATAACCTTTCGCCGCGCAAACGCACGCAAGACCCAAACCTGTATTACCGCTGGTAGGCTCAATAATAAGAGCACCGGGCTTGAGCCTGCCCTTTTCTTCGGCTTGCTCTATCATTGATAATGCAATTCTGTCCTTAACGCTGCCGCCGGGATTAAAAAACTCTATCTTTGCCAGCATCTTGGCTTTGGGATTACCCAGTTTATTTATACTTACCAGCGGCGTACATCCTATCGTCGCTGTAATATCGTCGAATATAGCACTCATAGTCAATTATCCTTAAATTTGGTAGTCCGAACGTTTACCGCCCTTTTTTTGAAGTTCTAAACTTCTTTCTACAATATCAGCCAAACTGATAGAGTCAAGCACTCCCATAATTGCCTCGTGCATCTTTGCCCATACTTCCCTGGTCGCACAATCCTGGGAACGCACGCAGATTTCTTTGTTTTCGATACATTCAACAGTAAACAAGGGCCCTTCCAAAGCGGAAAAGATTTCGCTCAGTGTTATTTCATCCGGCGGCTTGGTGATCATATAACCGCCCTTTGCCCCCCGGATACTTCGCACAAAACCACCGCTTTTGAGCATTGTAACAAGCTGCTCAAGATATTTAATAGAAATATCCTGATTCTCAGCTATTAATTTTATCTGCAAAGGCCCTTGACCGTAATGCTCAGCCAATTGGACCATAGCCCTCACACCATATCGTGTTCTCGTAGACAACCTCATAATTATCCCCTAATAACCTACTGCTTTACTATAGATGGTACTCATTTTACCGATTTTTGTTAAAAAAAAAGCAAAAATTTGAAGAAAATTTTAATTTTTTCAACTTTTTTAGAAAAATCCAAAATAGCCTACAAGTTTGTTGACATCCAAAATATCCCCCTTTATAATGAAATACCGTGTTTTTTTGGGGTTTTTGCGGATGGCAAGTACATCAAGGAAAAAAGTGGCGTTCATTTCATCGTTTTTACCGCGAAAGTGCGGTATCGCCACTTTCACATCAGACCTTATCACCAATGTCGCCGCAGCAGCAAGAGGACACTTTACGCCCCTTGTCGCGGCTATGCATAATAATACTGACGCAAAATACACAGACCCTGTTAAATTCGAGATCCGCCAAAACGTAAAAAGTGACTATATTTCAGCAGCCGACTACCTGAACTTCAGCAATATCGACCTCGTTTCCGTTCAGCATGAATTCGGACTTTTCGGGGGTGATGCCGGTTCATATCTCGGACTTTTACTAAATAAACTCAATGCACCCGTAGTTACCACGCTACACACCGTCCTTGATGAACCTAATCCGGATTATTACAAATCAATGGTTGAAGTTTGTGATGCTTCCTACAAAGTTATAACCATGAACCGCAGGGGCGTTGGCATGCTTCAGGATATCTACGGTATTGACGAAAAAAAAATAAGGCTTATCCCGCACGGAATACCCGATCTTCCCTTTGTGGATAACAATTACTATAAATTCAAATTCGGAATGGAAGGCCGCAGAACCATTCTTACTTTCGGCCTGCTAAGCAAAAACAAGGGTATAGAAATTATGCTCCGCGCCATGCCCGAAATTATAAAAGTGGAACCATCCGCGCTTTACGTCGTGCTCGGAATGACCCACCCGGAAGTGCTGAAGTACGATGGTGAATCATACCGTTTCGGACTGCAGAGGATGGTTGCCGAACTCGGTCTGCAAAACCACGTAATTTTTCATAACCGGTTCGTAAAAGACGAAGAACTCCACAATTTCCTATGCGCCGCGGATGTTTATGTGACGCCGTACCTTAACCGTGAACAGCTTACCAGCGGCACACTTTCTTTCGCCGTTGGAACAGGAAAAGCAGTCGTCTCCACCCCCTACTGGGCAGCAGAAGAACTGCTCGACCAGGGACAGGGAGTGCTCGTGCCCTTTAATGATTCCGCAAAAATGGCACAGGCTGTCAGCGAGATATTCAAAAACAACTCTCTCTTTTATTCGCTTCGCAAAAAAGCTTACGAATACGGACGTTCACGCACCTGGCCAAGAATTGGGAAAGAATATTGGCAGCTTTTCTGTGAGAAACAGATGCCGATATGTGTCACGATTCCAGGCCCGCTATCTGCCGTCAAAGCTATTTCGGCGGTGGAACTGCCGGAACTCAAATTTGATCACCTCAAAAAACTGACCGATGACACCGGTCTTTACCAGCACGCTAAGTTTACCGTTCCGGACCGGAGTTTCGGCTACTGCACCGATGACAATGCCAGGGCTTTGATTGTAACATCGAAATACTATTCCCAGTACGCCGATCAGCAGGCCCTCGATATGTTCGATATTTACCTGTCATTTTTGCTCTATGCCCAGAACGAAGACGGCTCAGTACGCAACTTCATGAATTTTGACAGAACATGGATGAAAAAAGAACCTGATACGGACGCCCTCGGAAGATTTTTATGGGCACTGGGTCACATCATCAGCGAGCCTCCTTCGCCATATTATCTGTCTATTATAAAGGATCGCTTCGACCGCTCCGCGGCGTTAGTGGAAAAAACTGAACACCCCCACAACATGGCTTATGCCATTCTCGGTATGGCCAGCTATCTTGAGCAATTTCCGGGCGCCAGCGACATTAAAAGGCTGCTTACCATTGCAGCTGATAACCTTGCCAAATGGTACAAAAATTACGCGGCAGATGACTGGCAGTGGTTTTATAAAAAATTAACTTACGATAACGCTGTCCTGCCCAACGCGATGTACACCGCGGCAGCAGCACTAAATGATGACAAATACCTTGGTATAGCCGAAAAAACAGCGGTATTTTTACTGTCAGAAACTTTTAACGGCTCACATTTCAGCTTCATCGGCTGCAATGGCTGGTACGAGAAAGGCAAAAAGAAAACGAAATTCGACCAGCAGCCTATCGAAGCTGCCGGAACAATACTAATGTTAAAATCCGCTTACAACGCCAGTAAGAATAAAGAGTATATCCGGATACAGCGAAAAGCCTTCGACTGGTTCCTCGGCGGAAATGACATCCATATGCCGCTCTACGATTTCAAAACCAAAGGCTGCTGTGATGCGATTATGCAGGGCGGTATTAATATCAACCAGGGCGCAGAATCAACAGTAAGTTTTCTGCTCGGCCTGCTGGCTATAACAGAGGGCTACACCATTGAGAAAAGCCTGTCTCCCTTGACTGCGGTTGACAAAAATCTGAAAGCCGGCCCTGTCGCCGATATTGTGAAAACTTACGCTAAGAGCAACTCCGTCAAAGAATTCGCATGAAATATTGATGAAGATAGCTACTTTCAATGTCAACTCCCTGCCAGCTCGTCTTGATATAGTCGTTGACTGGATAAAAACCAATTCTCCCGACTGTTTATGTCTGCAGGAGACAAAAGTACAGGATATAAACTTTCCTAAAGAGGCCTTCGATTCTATCGGCTGTAATGTTATCTTCAGTGGACAGAAAAGTTATAATGGTGTCGCCATTATAAGCCCGCACAAAATCGAAAATCCAATATATGGCTTTGATACAGAACCAGCCGATACTCCTCGCTTTATCGTCGCTCGCATCAAAAATATCACCATCGTCAACACGTATATCCCGCAGGGATACCAGGCCGCAACTGAAAAATTCCAGTATAAACTTCAGTGGTTTTCAAGATTAAGGGATTTCTTCGACAAGAATTTCACACCAAATGACAGTATTATCTGGACAGGTGACTTTAACGTCGCCATGACCGCCAAGGACATCTACGATCCGGAGGGACTTTACGGCAGCGTCTGCTACCGTCCCGAAGTCTGGGATGCCCTAAAAAGTGTCACCGACTGGGGTTTTACCGATATTTTTAGAATGCACACCGACGCAGCTGGCCAATACACATTTTGGGACTATCGAATAAGAAACGGCGTAAAACGCAATTTCGGTTGGCGGCTGGATTATATAATGGCAACAGAATCTCTTTCTAAAAAATGCGCCGCCTGTTATATCGATAAAGCCCCCCGCCTGAAAGATCGCCCCAGCGACCACACACCTCTGGTAGCCAAATTCGACCTGTAAACAATACGGCATCTTTCTTTTACGAACAGCCCATGCTGTTTCCGCAGTTATAGCATTTGTAGCATGTTCCGTTGCGGACGGTGATACTGCCGCAGATATCGCAGGCTGGTGCGTCGTCCTGGAAGTGCTCGAACTGGGCGTTGAACTCCTTCATAACTTTACTTTCAGTGCCATCGGCATTGACGTTACTATCGACCATCTGCTTGATCTCTTTTTTGGCACCAGCGAAGCGGTCGCTCTTTGCAAGCGATGGTGCGGTGTCACCGGTTTGCTCTTCTTTTTTCTGCTGCTTGGCCCTGGCAATCTTGTCGGCTAAATCTTTTGTCTTTTCGACAAGCTGCTTTGCAGTCGTGGTGTTCTTGTTATCCGGCACGGCTGCGGCGGAGCGGTTGGGCGTGTTCTTCTCGGCATAGCCGGGAAGGAACTGGCAGCCCAACCAGCAGAAAATATAGTCAATAATGCTTTTTGCAAACGGTATATCGCGATTGGATGTCATTCCAGCCGGCTCGAACCGAGCGTGGCGGAACTTGTCCACAAGAGTAATCAAGGGCACGCCGTACTGCAAAGCCATCGAAGTACACGTGCCCACAACATCCATAAGGCCGCCGACGGTGCTGCCCTCCTTGGCCATAGTGATAAATAATTCACCAGGCTGTCCATCCTCGTACAGCCCCACCGTCAGATAACCTTCATGTCCTGTCACTGAAAATTTATGCGTAAGACTATGCCGCGTGTCTGGCAGCCGTTTTCTGAACGGCCTTGCCGGAGCAGTGGCAACAGCAGGTTCTGTCTTAGCTTTTTGTCCTCGTTTTTTGTCGGTCGAAACCGGCTGGAGTCGTTTCGAGCCGTCACGATAAATGGCAACAGCTTTCAGACCCAGTTTCCAGCCCTGCATATACGCCGACGCTATTTCTTCGGCTGTTGCTTCGTGCGACATATTGATTGTTTTGCTGATAGCGCCGGAAATGAACGGCTGAACAGCGGCCATCATTTTAAGATGCGCAACATAATGGATAGTGCGTTTGCCGTTTCGCGGTTTGAAGGCACAGTCGAATATAGGCAGATGGTCATCGCTGAGTTTGTCACAATTTTCGATCGTTTCGTTTTCGTCGATACAATCGCAGATAGCCTTGATGTCATCGGCGCTGTAGCCAAGTCTTTCAAGCGCCATCGGAACGGTCTTATTGACAAGTTTCAACATCCCGCCGCCGGCGAGAAGTTTATATTTAACCAAAGCGATATCCGGCTCGATACCGGTTGTGTCGCAATCCATCATAAAGCCGATAGTGCCGGTTGGAGCTATAACAGTCGTCTGTGCGTTTCTAAAGCCCGACTTCGTACCGGCATCGAACGCCTCATCCCATGCGTCTTTCGCCGCATTACGCAAATAATCAGGACACTGGGCTTCGGGCAGGTCATAGGCACAGCGGCGGTGCATACTGATAACCTGAAGCATGGATTCTTTATTTTTCTCGAATTCGTCGAACGCGCCCTTTACAGAAGCCAGCTCCGCCGAAGCGGCATAAGCCGTTCCGGTCATTATTGCGCTGATGGCCGATGCGAACGCACGAGCTTGATCGGAATCATACGGCAACGCGTCGCTCATCATCAACGCACCAAGGTTGGCAAAGCCAAGACCCAGCGGGCGGAACAGGTGGCTGTTGAGCGTGATGTTCCTTTCGGGGTAGCTGCCGTTATCGACCAGAATTTCCTGTGCGATGATGAAGAGGCGGACGGCTTTTTTGAATCTCTGTATGTCGAACGTGCCGTCTTCCTTGCGGAACTTCATCAGGTTCAGCGAGGCAAGATTGCAAGCCGAATCGTTGATGAACATATATTCGCTGCATGGGTTCGAGGCGTTTATCGGCCCCGATTTCGGGCAAGTGTGCCATTTATTTATAGTTGTATGATACTGGACGCCGGGGTCACCGCAAACACGCGTCCCTTCGGAGATCAAATCCATAAGCTCGCGAGCGGAATGTTGTTCGCATTTTTCTCCGTTTGTAACCGTGTAAGTCCACCACCTGCCGTCCTTTTCAACCGCATCCATAAATTCATCGGTAATGCGGACGGAAAGATTGGAGTTCTGGAACATTACGCTGTCGTAGGCCTCCTGGTTATGTTCGCCGCTGTAACCGGCCTCGATAAGTGCCCATGCCTTTTTCTCTTCCTCGGTCTTGCAGGTAATGAATTCCTTAATATCGGGATGGGTTATCATCATCGACTGCATCTTAGCGGCGCGGCGGGTCTTGCCGCCGGACTTGATAACCGCTGCAACCTGATCATACACTCGCATAAAGCTAAGCGGGCCGGACGGCTTGCCCCCGCCGGAAAGCTTCTCACGCGAACTGCGAAGGGTCGAGAGATCCGTCCCTGTTCCCGACCCATGCTTGAACAGCATCGCTTCGCTGGCGGCCAGCCGCATAATATCCTCCATCGAATCCTTGACGGATTGTATAAAACACGCCGATGCCTGCGGATAATCGTAACTGCTTTCGCAAAGAACAGCAGATTTTGTTTTTTCGTCCCAATGGTAATTGTGGGCGCTGCCCTTTACGCCGTAAACATCGGCAAGGCCTACATTAAACCACACCGGAGAATTGAAAGAGCCGTACTGATTGACGCACAGCCATGTAAGTTCGTTATAGAAATTCTCGCCGTCCGCATCTGTCGCGAAGTAGCCGTCCTTTTTGCCGCGGTCAGCAATAGTTCTGCAAACCCTGTGTACAAGCTGCTTTACGGAATGTTCGCGTTTGCCGCTCTCGACATCGCCGAAGAAGTATTTGCTGGCAACCACCTTCGTGGCGAGCTGGCTCCAGCTTATGGGTACTTCAATGTTGTTCTGTTCGAAGATGGCCTGGCCGGTGTCGCCGGAGATTTTGGCGGAGCGGGTTTCCCACTCGATCTGCTCGAAGGGGTGAACGCCGGGGGTGGAGAAAACCTGCTCTATTTTCATACCGCAAGCGGCGGCTGGGCCGGAAGTTACGTTCGGTTCGAGAGATTGTTTGAATGGGTTTTCAGGATTAAATTTTTTGTCCGCCATTGAGCACGCCCCTATTTATAGATAGCACAATATATAGTATTTCCGCCACTTAAGCAACTATATGTTGCATAAGCTGGTATGTATTTATAAGGGTTTTGTTCTGCTGTGCAAAGAGATTTTTCAGGAAAATTTCATTTATTTTGGGTGATTTTCGTTAGTCCTTGTGAACACTGCGATAACGACAAAAAAAAATTTTAGGCTCTAAATCTGGGATGTAAAAAAGGGTAAGTTGGGCTGTTAAAGTAAGATTTTCGGTTGCAAATTTTTCCGTTTTTTTTCGTGTTCAGCCGTTTTATTTCGTTTTTTGGCGTGCTTGTTCGTGTTATTTCGGGTTTTGCTGCGCAAAACTGTTCATAGTTCGTTGCTGGTCGTTCGTGGCCGTGCGGAACGGTTCGTAGTTGATCGTGATTCGTTGACAAAAAAACAGCCGGGCGTTCCGCTGGGACGAGAAAATTGAAAGTCGAAAATCGAGAATTGAACAGCCCGTATTTACCACGAGAGAGGAAGAAGCACGAAGAAATTTGGACACGGTTTTCTTAGACACTGATTAACACGGGATTTACACGGTTTTTTGACAGGATTACAGGATAATAAAAAATAGTTGATAGTTGGTAGCCAGTAGTCAATAGAAACAGCCGGTTTAACCACAGGGGACACAGAGAAGCACAGAGGTTGCTTTAAGGCTGGCTGCCTTGCAGCCTTCAAATTCAAATCGCCATGTTTTACTCCAAGCCAGCTTGTCCGCCAGCAAGTCGCTTTGAATCTTTACACCGATAATCGGTGCGTACCTTAAAGCAAAGAATGTCCAAAATCCGAATACCCAAACTTTGCTGATGCCTTGCTTACAAGCGAGACTTGACGGCTGGCACAACCGCCTGAATTTGTCCCGATAAATCGGGACTCGTCTTAAAACAATGGTTCGGCAAACTCAGAGTATAGACTTGCAAAGAACATTAAAAGGGGGTATAAACAGGCGGACGGCTGGGTTAGCCGAAAAGTGTGAAAAGTGTGAAAAGTTTGAATGGTGTGAAAGTGAGAAGGGGATAGGGTTTAGAAACAGCCGATTTTAAACGCGGAGAACGCAGAGGCCGCGGAGATTAGTTATAGTTATAGGGATAGGTATAGAAAACAGCCGAACAGCCAGTATTTACCACGAAGTTCTCGAAGAGGCACGAAGGGAACAGCCGGTTTTAAACGCTGATTTCGCTGATTACACAGATTATTTTAAGATAAAGGTAAAGAGTAAAAGTTAAAAAATTAATTTGAAAGTTCACTGAACTTTTTGGCGTTCCATCTAAAACCGGCAAAGTTTTTGAAACCTGTAAACGCACAAAGTCAGTGCCCCGAATGGGGCACTGCTTGCGTGTTACAGGTAGGCCTTGCCGGGCCTTAGATGGGCACGATGTAGCGGTGCCCTTTTTTATTGCGCACTCCTTCATTTCACGCCAATTTTCAGATGTAGATTTCGCCGATGATGCGGATCGCAGAGGAAAAGAATGAATGTGCAAACATTAAAATCACTTTGGAATAGTGAAAAAGAAGTATTTAAGGAAAAAGAGTTAGGCGCATTACAAAACTTTGTCAAAAAGGTTCTTGAATGTGTAGAGCTTTTTAATCTTTCAGAGGGCAGGGAATCTATCGCTCCGCATAACCGGAAAAATGTTTATATACAAGAAGACACCGACAACAAAGCAAGCAACAGGCCGGATTTTGTTCTCTACCTTGAGATAGATCAAACCCGAATTAAAATTCCTGTCGAAGTTGAAAAACATGAAAATATAAAAGCGGGCGAAAAACAAATTAAAACATACAAGGAATTGTACAATGCCGTTTATGCAATTTTAACTGATGGGTATGAATGGCGGTTTTATAATGGGGATACTATCTTTAAAAAATTGTATTTGGATGAAATCCTTGACGAGCCGGAAATTTTTCAGACCTTCTGGAACGAGTACACCTTGCCGGAGACTTACTACTTATCATTCTTCGAAAAAATGGTGCATAAAACCACCCTGTTTGATAGGGAGGGTCTACAAGTAGAAGAAAACAGGGAAATGTTTTTTGAGGACATAACAAAATTAATAAGAGACTTTAAATACAAACTCCGGCTTTCTGAATACTTCAAGAAAGAAAAAGACCCTGATAAGGTTGCAACTGAAATATCCTATGCTTATGTTATTCAGTATATTTTGTATAAGACATTGGTTGACGAAGATTATAGTGACAAAAAAAATGAATTCTTAGAAAGATTTAAGATAGTACATAAAAGTCTTAAAGCTAAACTATTTGGCGGAGTACTGGCACAGGCAAAACATATAGCAAATTATATATCTAAAAATCTTTACAGGCCGTTTTCAGCAGAACAAAGATATATTGAAGAACGATTAAATGAAATAGAACGAAAAACCAAAAACAGCATATCAGATATATCCGCATGGCTTGATATTTTTATATTCATAAAAAAGTATAATTTCACAAGCGTCAAAAACGAACTATTCGGATACATTTATGAGAACTATCTTAAAGAGTTATATGGTGACAAAAACAAAGGGCAGTATTTTACTGACCCGGCAGTTGTTGAATTTATGCTCGATGAGATAGGGTACACGGTAGATGAGATCAAAAAGCGGATAAAGGAAAAACAGGACAATCCTGATATTTCGATCATGGACCCGGCTTGCGGAAGCGGAACATTTCTTTACAGTGCCGCAAAAAGAATCATTGACGCTGTTCATAGAGGAAATGAAAAAACAGCGAAACAAGCGGAGAGTCTGATAAGCGAAAATATCTTCGGATTAGACATCGAGGAGTTTCCGCTTTACTTGGCGGAGATGGGAATACTGATGAAAATGCTGCCTCTGATAGTCAACGAGAAATATAATAACCCGATGGATAAGAAAATAAAACTTTTCAAGACGGATGACAGTATTTCTGAATTTGTCGATATGATGTACTCAATTTCAGAAAAAGGTGGTCAAAGGAATTGTTTGCAGGGCATCAACTTGAAGTATCAAAGTTTATGCGTGATGAAGAAAATCTGGCAGAAATGAAGGAGAGTATGCGACCGCCAAGAAGAAGATTTGATTTTGTAATCGGAAATCCGCCATATATTGGCTACAATGAGTGCTGTAAACAAAAACTGGATTTCACGCAAAGAATTAAGCAAAAAAAACTTTCGATGGCAGATGTATACGGAGTAAATTTAAATACTGTCCCAAACAGAATAAAGCCTTATTCCCCAAAGCCGAACCTTTACGCATTTTTTATTGCACTTGGGTTATCTCTACTCAAAAATGATAGTAAAATTTGTTATATTATACCACAAACTATTTTAACAGCCAATGATTTGGATGTCCTGCGATATCATCTATCAAGCAACACATCTATCGAAAAACTCATAACATTTGTAGGAAAAATGTTTATCGGAAGGGGATTGAAACAAAATAAACCTGTGGCCACTTCAAGTTTGATATTTGTAATAAATAGCACACAATCAAAAAATGGCAAAGTGAAGATTACGAATTATGAAGATTCGTGTAGCAATAATTTTCAAGATTATTTTACCTGTGCAAAAAAAGTATGCAACGAATTAGAGCAACACTATCTACGTAGCAATATTGAAAACTGGAATTTCGTGGGAAAAGATAAGGGTAGCGCAAAATTATTGAAAGAATACTCTTTAAATTCAGTGAGTATTGAAGAATTTAGAAATAAATTAAATGAAAACTCTGATTTGGTTTTTGATGGTGGAGTTAAAATAGACCAAAGTCTTATTAAGAACAAAGAAAATGGTAATGATTTTGAAATTTTCGATTATAAGCGAAATAACTGGGAATTATATAAGCCAGTACTTAGTCAATCATTTTATTCAAAAGACGATCCGATTGAATTTATTCCGGGTTCTCAAAAATTAAGAGCCTTTACAAAAAACCACAAAATAATATGGCGAACCAAGTTTAATGGTAAATTTCAATATACAACCAGAAATATTTTGCTTATAAATAACCAATCACTTATTATTTCTTCCAACAGCAAAAACAATATTCTATTTCTGTTTTCTTGCCTAAATAATGATATAAATTTATTAATTTTGAAAGAGAAACTTTTATTGCCTAATGAAACTAATTATTTAATCCCCATCAAAGCCATTAAACAATATATTCGTATCCCCAAAATCACCAAAGACAAAACTTTCGTAAAAGATGAGATTGTCGAACAAATCGAAAAATTGCTTGATTTGGAAGATTGTCAATTGCAGGATTTTGTCGATTTTTCAGGCATAACCAAGCAGAAATTTGATTATTTAGAAGTTAGAGGCAACAACCTTGTCTTAACTAAAGGCGGGGAAGAATATAAAGCACCTATCAAAAGTAAGAAGGATTTGATCAAAACAGTTCTTAAAGAAAATTTCGGCGAAAAGGAGCTTTTGCCCGGTGATATTGTGTTGTCAGAATTAAAACATCTGACAGCTCTTGATAAGGATTTGCAGAAAACATTGAAGAATTATATAGATGATTTGGTTTTTGCCCTGTATTTTAATGTGCCAGTTAAAAAAGTCGGGCTAAGCAATGCCAGCCAGATAAAAGATTTGTGCCGTAAAAATGAATTTTACGATTATATACAAACAGAGATACAAAAAACATGAAAGATCTGTTTGGAAACAAAGCAATTCAAAAACCGGTTCATGTAAATATTTATGCCGATGAAATACAAGCAAAAGTCTGCCCAAATACAGATAATGAGTGGCATTATATTGGATTGGTGATAGAAGATATAGATCACCCTTTACTTGATGACATTAAAAAGGAAAGATTTTGCAACAATTTCGACACAGCCTCATTATATTATGAAAAGAATAACAAAACCGTACATTGGTCTGAAATAAGTAGTGCCGATCAAAAAAACGTATGTAAAAGATGGCTGGAATATATCCTTGATGTCAATAGAAGCGAAGATACATTTTACTCATATATTCTTGGACTTAATAATTCCAAATTAAAAGCTGAAGAATTCGACCAAGACGATGAATTTAATAGTAAATATAATCGTTTTTTCAGAAGCGCGATAATATACAGTCTGAAGACAATTTTTTCAGGAAAAAATATTATTGTAGAAAATATTTTTCACGAAGAAGGCCAACAGCAAAATAACAAGTATTTTCCATGGCACTGCATATATAAAATGAAACAGGAGGATAGGGTTAGTTTTTTATGTAAAGATATAATTTTTTTACCTAAAGATCATAAAAAACGTCAAGAATCAAATCTAATTCAATTATGTGATTGCGTTCTAGGAGTTAGCACAAGCATCATACATGGTATAGAAAAAAGCAATAATTCCCAATATAGAGAAGAATTGGCCGGGATGTATCTCCCTTTGCTCAAAAGGGTGATTAAAGAGCCATTCAAAAAAAATAGTAGCTACAAACATTATAACCGAATTCTCATGCGTTTTTTCCCCAAAGATATTACAAAATTGGGTGATGATAGAAGATATGTCAACCAATTTTATTCAGATAGAATTATTAATTATGCCGAACAAAAAATCGGGCAATTGAGTTGGTTTTAGGGGCGATAAGGGATTTTGAACCGGTGGCGAAGGGGGATTGTGCTGTCGTCGGCTGGGCCATAGAAAAATCAAAATGTAAAGTGCAAAAGTGTTGAGCGGCGTTGCCGCTGCTGTTTTAGTGGATGCCTCGGCAGGCTCGGCATGACAGGCGGCTGGACTATGACGATTATTTTACCAGCGAGATACGGACAAGCACAGGATTTGAAATTTGAAAGCTCAGATTTGAGAAAAAAATCGGACAGGCAAGACAGGGCTGACGAGTAGGATGTTTCAGGCGAACCTACCGAACGAGTCGGCAGGCAAAATTCGAAGCACGAATGTCGAAATCCGAGACAATATCAAAATACCCAAATTCAAATGTCAAAAACAAACAGCCGGAGTTTAATAGGTATAGGAAACAGCCGGACAGCCAATTTGAACCACGAAGCACACGAAGGGGCACGAAGAAATAGCCGATTTGAGGATTTGAGATTTCAGAGGGGAAAAATGGTCGATAGCCGGTAGTCAGTAGGAAACAGCCGAACAGCCTGTTTAGACACGGATTAAGTTAGCGCTGCAGAGCCGCAACCAAAAATACTAAACACTAATTTCTAAATCCTAAACAAATTCTAATTACCAAAACGCAATGACCAAAACAAACAGCCATAGCCGCGAAAAGGCACAAGAAACACAAAAAGTTTAACCACTGATTAACGCAGATTAGAAAAGTTCATTTAAAAAAGTTAACCATAAATAGCTGTTTTACAAGTGTTTATAAAAATGGTTTATGAAAAACACAAAAAAGTTTCCAGCTAAATTCGGGTATAAAAAAACAGGACTGGGAGCGGAGGG
>JAQURJ010000034.1 GCA_028715705.1 Phycisphaerae bacterium
GGTTGTGCCATAACTGCCGTCTTCATAAAGAGCAATACCATAATCGCTGTTGCCGCTGATTATACAGTCTTTGACAACAGGCTCAGCGCCGTCAGAACAGGCCAACGCACCGCCGATACCGTCATCATTTGTAACATTGTCGGCAATGGTGCAGTTCAGTATCGAAGGCGATGAGTTTTCAACATAGATACCGCCGCCGTCCCAGCTATCGACACTGTTGTGAACGACCAGACAGTTTTTAACCTCGCCGTCCGAATCTCTGAAGTACATACCGCCGCCCCAGAAATAGGCGCTGTTGTTGTTAATTTCAGCATTCCTGATACTTAAGTTAGCATCGGCTACGGTATCAAAGAACAACGCTCCGCCGGAATAATCGGCTCGGTTACTTGTAAAATTCCCGCCGTTGACATCGATCACACCTTCGTTAACAAAAATACCGCCGCCTTCCCATAAAGCATAGTTATCTGTAACGTTTACAGAATTAAGTGTGGTGACCGCATCAATAGCGTAAATACCGCCGCCGCTGTCGCCGACAGTGTTATTATGAATATCGCAACCGTTATCGAGAGCCATATTGCAATCGAATACATAGATACCGCCGCCGTCACCGCCGCTGCTGTTGTATTCAAAGAGACAGTTTATAAAATTAGCGTCGGATCCGCTTAGATACAAGCCGCCTCCGTCGCCGCCGGAAGTATTATTGGCGATGGTGCAGTTGGTCAGGTTGACATCACTTGCACCGCCTGTCGATACGGCGTAAATACCGCCGCCATCCAGAGCGGATGTATTATCAGTAATTGTCATGTTTAACAAGTTGACCGCAACACTGTCAAGAAGATGCAATCCACCGCCTTCCATAGAGGCGTTGTTGAACGCTATAACGCAATTATTTACTTCACCAGAAGAGGCTGTTGCGTAAAACGTGTACAAAGTCTGGTTATCGAGAATATTACAATCGCTGATATGAATATCTATCGTATCGGCAAATATAGTTTCGTCGCCTAAATTATCCGTAAACACGCAGTTCTTAATAGTCGGCGAAGCGCCGTCAAGATGGATACCACCGCCTTTGCCGTCACGAATAGTAAAACCTGTCAGAACTGTGCTGCTGTTCTGGCCGGACATCATTGCTACATACTTGCCGTTTGGATCCTGATCCAGTAAACCGGAAATAAATGTCGTCTGAGAATAATCATTGACATCAAGAGTATTATTGACGTTGCCGCTTCGCAGCGTCAGATTCAGATTATGAAAGTCAATATTTTCAAAATACCAATACCCTTGTTGGGCAATAATAACATCTCCGTCAGCGGTACCGGCATTATCAATAACAGTCTGAATCGATGTGGATGTAAAACCAGAATTGATGTTCTTTACTATTCTATTTGGGTCGTTTGGACCGTTTACCATATTTGCGACGTTGTACAAGTTAAGCCTTCCAGCAGAAATACACACACCTCGCAAATTGGGTAGCCTGTCAACTCCGGCAAGAAGCATCGCTTTCGTCGTCAAAAAGGTCAGGTTCGGGTCTATGGAGAGCATCAGAGCGGCTGCGCCTGCAACGTGAGGAGCAGCCATCGAAGTACCGCTGATAGTTTCATAACTGGTATTGAAGTTTTCCTCAGTTATATAATCGTTTTCTTCTGTTGGGAAAGTGCTGAAAATATTAGAGCCTGGCGCAGCGATGTGAACGGTTGTCGAGCCGTAATTGGAAAAAGATGACCGCTGGTCATGTTCATCGGTTGACATAACCGAAACGATATTAGGAAGATTGTAACTTGCCGGATAAGTGGGCGAACTGTCATTATTTGAGCTGCTGTTTCCGGCTGCGGCAACAAAGAGAACGTTTTTATTCCCTGCATATTGAATGGAATTACGTATGGTGGTGCTGTAACTGCCGCCGCCCCACGAAGCATTGATAACATTGGCGTAGTTGTCTGCAGCATAATAAATGGCTTCGGCAATTTCAGAAGCCGGAGCATATATATCATCGTCGGCGGAAATTTTAAGAGCCATCAGCTTAACATTCCAGCAGACACCGGCGATACCTTTGCCGTTATTGCCGACGGCGCCGATTATTCCGGCAACATGGGTACCATGAAATTGAAAATCCACTGGGTCAGAGTCATCATCATACAAGTCTGTACTGGATTCTCCGGCAAAATCATAACCGTGAACATCATCGGTGTATCCGTTTCCGTCATCGTCAACCCCATCTTCGCCGCCATCCTCAGCGGGATCTGTCCACATATTAGCCGCCAAATCGGGATGTTCGTAATCGATACCGCTATCGGTAACGGCAACAATAATATACGGGCCGCCGTTTGGGTCGCATGGATCGGCAGGCGGCAAACCGCCGGTGTGAATATCCCATGCCTCCGGTGCGTCAATATCGGCGTCGCTGGCCTGATTAAGCGACCATTGCCTGCCGAAAGAAGTATCATTAGGGATAGCAAGTAATTTATATTTATAGTTTGGCTCGGCATAAACAACATTAGGATCACTATAGAAATCAAGAACGGCAAACAGGGTATTTTCGCCCTGCGGCAGCTTGACAAGTGTGGGCGCCGATGAGCGAGGGGCAAGGTCTTTGACTATCGAAGCTCCTTTTATCGCCCTGTCGGCGACAAGGTTCTTTACGGACTTGTCCGTCAAGGGACCCATAACGGTCTTTCTTACGGCAGAACCGGGGGCAACGTTTTTGAACTGGACAATGATCTCGCCTTCCTTGTACTCCAATTCGTCAGCAGCAGCGGCACCGCAAAGACATAACACCAAAACTGTCAGCAGCAGCTTCTTCATAACTTCATCCCTCTGTATGGCTTATAATTACATAATTAAACATTTAACTTCAGGGCTGGCTACACACCGCCCTTCTCTGTTATTTAATACAAAGACGCGCAGCATTCGCAGAATGTTACACAAAATTTAAATATTTTTTATTTTTTTTAATATCTTTCGTTTTCTATCGCCGCGATAGCCTCAGAATCCGCTTCATCCTGCAAAATAATGGTCGGTTTGACCAGAATCAGCAGTATCCGCTGGTCCTTTACCCTGCTTTTGTTGTTGAACGCCCTGCCGATAATGGGCAGTTTGCTAAGTATCGGGGTACCGGCTTGTCTTTTGATGTCTTCTGAAACCTTCTGTCCACCAAGCAACAGCGTACCGCCGTCAGGCACTATAACTCTTGTCATAACACGAGACAGCTCGGTCTGGGGCAGCGGAGGCGCGTTATAGATTAACGGCCCCGTGGTATTCGCAGCGCCGCCAAGGTTTGGAATTTCAATTTGAGTTCGCTCAAAACCGAGAAAATCTCGCAATTCGGCTTCTATATCAAGCAGCACATGCTTCTTATCCGGAGTAATAATAGGAGTAATATTAAGCCTTGTCCCAGTGACAATAGAACCGTATTCCTGTTGAAGATTCGAACTGCTGGAATACCCGCTAAAGCCACCTTCACGATCGTTTGTTTGAATATCCGGCATCAGGGCATAACGTATAGTCCGTTGCACCCGAAACGCCGCCGATTCACCGTGCAGTACGGTAACCTTCGGCGATATAAGAGATTCGGTATCCTGATGTGCCTGTGTGGCACGCAGCAGGAAATTTACCTGTAAATCATTGAGGAAGATATTTCCATATGTTCCTGTAAGTTGAGTTGCTGGGGTTACAGCGCTGCCGAAACTTCCGGCGACACCGGTATCTATAGGGGAGGCAAGACTTGCGGAACCCTGCTCAAAATTTACCACACCCAATCGTCCACCGAAATCATAAAAGATATCGACATCAAGGCCGATATCTTCGAGGAAATTCTCACCCACAGTCAGGAATCTGGCCTCGAGCGAAACCTGTTCAGAAAGCGATTTACGCATTTCCTTGAGCAGTGTTTCTATCTGATCATGAACATCACGGATCTGCCGAACGATTAACTTTTTACCAGAGTAAAACGTTATGGTGCCTTCACCGCCGTTGTCATACCAACTGTCTGGCTCAATAGTCTCCTGTATTAGCGAAATAAGGTCAGTTTGCCTCTGCTGGGTCTCGACCAAAAGAGTCTCAGTACCAGACTCTCGCTCACTTTCATTTTGAGCAGTCTGTTCTTCGAACGTATCTCCTCCGCTGCCGCCTCCGCTGCCGGTGCTGCCGCCTGTAGGAGCATTAAAACGATAATTAGCCGGTTTGCTAACTAACATTGAAACATCATAAGCGAGTGTTTCAAGCGATGTCTCCAGCGATTCTTCTGGACCAATTGTAACCACACCGTTTGCAACTGTATATCCAAGCTCCACAAAACCGCCGGCTACCGCCTTAAGCAAAAGCCCCAACGCTGTTCTTAACGTAATTCCGCTTATGGCATCCATATTAATAGGCGTGGTACGGTCTATACCTGCGTTTTCTTCAAGGTCCCGCCAAATTACGACCAGCTTTAATGACGGAGAGACAGCGTTCTTCAATTCTTCTACAGCTTCACTAAGAGGCATATCCGGCGAGAACATGCGAAGGTCAACCACCTGATCAAGCTGGTCGTATGTAGCCTGATTTACAGGATCCTGGAGCAGGGTCTCTTCGGCTTTGCGTTTTTCCACGATTTCCTTCCATGTTTTGGAATGAGTCATTTCTTCAGCGTATGGAATTGCAGCTTCGCTGGTCCTCATAAAAACACTGGATCTTTCCTTCTGTTTTTCGTCCTCTATGGAAATCTGTTCTCTGAAAGAAATAGTATCTTCAAGCAATTGCTTTAATATCAAAGCGTTATTATTCTGCGGGTCGATAGCAATAAGGCTGTTGACTTGCCCAAGGGCTTCCTGATAACGCTGCTGCTTTTTGAAAGTCAGAGCATTTTCCATCAATTCATTGATCCTCCGCTGCCTTTCTATTTCCATCTGCTGGCGGAAGTTTTCCTGTGCTCTTGTCGCCTCCGCTATGCGTTCCTGATCGATCTGTTCAAGGCGAGTTTGGCGAGCGTCGGCTATCTGCCCGCTAACTTGACGCAGTTGAGCGGAATAATAATTATAAAGATCTTCGCCGAGCTGTATTTGATTTTCGTTAACGGTTCGCAAAGCCGAAGCAATAACAGCATCGGCCTGGTCAAACTTTTGTTCACCGATAAAAGCTTGCGCCTTTTCAACGGCGTCATTAACGACTGCACGCGCCATACCTCTTATGATTTCGATTCTGCGGTTGACCGTTGACAGGTAGTTGCCTTCCTCGGCCTGCGGCTGAGGTTCCTGCGGTGTTTCGTCAGTGAGCAGTTGGTCTTCTATATTCATTACCGGCTCAGGCTGTACCACAGGTTCTGCTGGTCTGTTAAGTTCGGCGTTTATTCGCGCAATATAATCCTTGGCGTTTTGTCCTTCGGGAGCTACAAGGAAGGGATTATCCGCTATCTGCTGGAAACCTTCGAGTGCCTGCTGGTACTGGCCCTGATTGTAAAGATCGATACTGTTATTGTAAATTTGCGCGACCTGCTGCTTGTTCTCGGCAACTTTGACATCAACAACCGCTTTTTTTTCGCGAGCAGCCTTCAATTGCTCATCTGTGAGAAACTGATTTTCGAGAATAAGTTCAAGCTGCGTATTCGCGGCAAGCCACCGCTCTTGCGCAATGAACTGGTCTGCGATTCCCAGTTGCTCCTCACCTCTGACAGCAGCACCTGAAGCGGCACGAGTTCGGACGAGCAGTTCGTCGATTTTTGTCCTTGTATCGGAATCAAGGTACTGCTCGTAGCTTTTGGCCTGCAAAAATGACCGTTCGGCTTGCTTGTAATAGCCGCGTTCATATTGCCTGGTACCGGCTTCGATGAGGTTTTCCGCAACCTGACGGACGATTTTCTGCTTTTCGACATCATTGTTTTCCGCCTTTGATTCGCCGCAGAAAGTCAGGGGGATCAAGAAAATAGTTGAAACCAACACGATTGAAAGCATCCTTGCCGCTTTCCATCCTGAAAATAAATTCGCTTTCGCCAAAACATTATCTCCTATAATATTATAACATCCTTAAAATAGCGGTTTCGGCCGCCCCCCATAGTCCCGTTAAAATGGGGTACTTTGAGAACACTAAAGATACCAAAAGATAGGGAATTTTGCAAGCAAAAATTAAAATGTCCTCTCTTAACAGGAATGTATTGCATAAGCGGTTTCCCTATTATTTGTAGTATTTTTCGGTCACTTTCTGAAAAACTTTGAATTTTCCCTTTTCAGGATTCAATTTCAGGTTAAAATTCGCTAATTTCATCGGCAATAAATGGATACAGGACAAGTTACAATTTCGCTGGAAACGTCTGGGCGGATCGGTTCAGCGGCAATAGCGGCGGGCGGAAGCCTCCTTGAGCAGCGGAATTTCTCCGCCCCTATGTCGCACAGCCGCGAATTTTTGCCGGTGATAAAAACTCTGCTGGACAAGCACGGAGTTGCCCCAAAAGATGTAAACGAGGTTTATATTTCCGTTGGGCCGGGCAGTTTCACGGGATTACGAATCGCTGTAACTTTCGCTAAAATAATGTACTTAGCAAACTCCAAGATACGGATTGCGGCTGTTTCTACTCTTGATGCCATTGCACAAAATGTCATCGAGCATGCAAAAAATGCCGCCCTGCCGGACCGTTTCGGCTGCATACTCGATGCAAAAAGAGGGCAATTTTTCACGGCTGTTTATCAGAAAAGCAAAACTAGTGAATCTGCGGTGGATGGGTATGAAAAAATTTACGGTGATACGTTAATGTGGGCAGGAGAATTTGTTGGGCGGTTTGCAAAGTCCGATAATCCAGTGTGGCTGTTGGGCGAAGGGCTTGTGTATTATAGGGATAAGTTCAAATGTGAGGGTGTAAGGTTCTTCGATGAGAGTTTATGGGCTCCCAGTGCTTCAAATATCTGTATTATAGGACGCAAATTGGCTGCTCAAGGTAAATATGCCGATCCGCTGACACTTGTGCCGGCTTATATCCGCAAGCCGGAACTTGGGAAAAGTAAACTTCAGGGCGAGCAGGTAAAATAGGGCAAAATGATTTTCCGTACAGAGTCGTTTCCATCCGTTTTTTTCCGTTTTATTTCGTTTTTCCTCGTTTTTTAACGCGTTCAGACGTCTTACTTCGGGTTTTGCTGTGCAAAACTGTTCGTAGTTCGTTGTTGGTCGTTCATGATCGTCGCACATAACAGGCAAACAGGTGAAACAAAGTATTTTGTCAGCAATTCTCCTGCCATCGAGAAACGCCAAGGCCGAAACAAAGACTACTGGCAGCTCCAGCGGGAGATTGTAAAATTACAACCCATTCACAACGCCATGGCCCAGATAGAAAAACTCTGGAAGCAGATAAAAACAGAATCCGCAAAATCAAACCCCAACAAGGAAAAAATCGACCGGCTAAAACAGCAAATGACCAAAAGGGCCAAGATGTTTCTGAAAAGACACCAAAAAGCGGCTTAGGGAATGCTAACAATGTAAAAAACAACGAGTTTAATGATTTCTTAATATAAAACATGGCCTGGGTCTAACATCATTGCCCATTTCTTTAAATTCATTTCCTTGCCGTAAATCTCTAAATAAATTTACTAACCAACTCGCCGACAGTGGTGACTTTACCCTCGAATTTATCGGGGCATTTAAGCATACTCTGAGAGAGCATCATCTTTGCGCATTCAATTGCTACGCTGTAATCTGTAGTAGCCATCGATGAGCCAAGCGGTCGCAAAGGGCGTGCCTTTGTTTTTTCTTCGCCGGGCAGTTTTACTTTCCACCACCAGCGTTTGCCATTCTTGTAGATTGAGCCGGAAAGGTTATGATTTGTCTTTGATTTTGCCATTTTCGTGTCTCCGTAAACCAATAAAAGTTATAAAAAAGGTTATACGGCACGAAAAAAGTTGAAAAGCCTAAAAGAAAAAGCCCTCGTAAGTGATTTACTTACAAGGGCTTACTCAACGAGGCCGAAGGGGCTCGAACCCTCAACCTTCGGATCGACAGTCCGATGCTCTAACCAATTGAGCTACGGCCCCGTTAATTCCCCGAAGAGGAAAAGCACAATATAGCAACCAAAATCACAATGTCAAACACTTTCGCCCACATCGGCAGGGCAATCGCATGAAATTTTCCTTAAGCCGTTCATTTTTTACGGTTCCATATTCGGCTTTCGCTCTTTTCCTTTGATGTCTAACGCAGTTCATTACTTTTGGGGAAGTACAGTTTATAATAAAATTGCAAAATAACCTTTTGCGTTATTAAAGCAGATATCCTGCGCCCTCTTGCCAAGGAGGCACAAGTCATTGGATATTCGCGGTGAAACCCGAGGTGACGCCGGCAAGGCGATTGCGGCTGCGGGGGTGGCCCTGGGCAAAGTGATACGCCCGCTGCATGAGGGATAATAATGGACGGAAGTTTTTTGCAAACCAGTAGTGAATATGTAGTGCCAAGAGCAAAATACCTGCGAGCAAATCCTTCCATAGAAAAGAGTTGTAAAATTGAGGTGTAGAAGATGGGTCTGAACTTGTCTTTTCGCGATTAAATCGGCTGTTTAAGAACCGTGTTAATCGGTGTAAATCCGTGCCTAAAAAAGACCGTGTTCATCCGTGTCTAAATTTCTTCGTGCTCTTTCGCGATTTTCGTGGTAAACCACATCTGTTAATTTAGCCAATCTGTGTAATTCGCGTAATCAGCGGTTAATAAATTCTTTTTTTCAATTACGAACGACCAGCAATGAAGCACGAACAGTTTTGCACGGTAAAAAACGATTGTTTTTAATCGCTGTTATCGAGAATACTCATGAAAGCTTTCTGCGGAATCTGCACCGACCCGATATTTTTCATCCGCGCCTTACCCTCTTTTTGCTTCTTCAAAAGCTTCATTTTTCTGGTAACGTCGCCGCCGTAAAGCTTTGCTGTTACATCCTTTCGGTAAGATTTTATCGTTTCGCGGGCTATAATCTTTCCGCCGATAGCCACCTGCAATGGTATCTCGAACTGATGCCTCGGAATCTCTTTCCGCAGCTTCTGTATCATTTTCCGCCCTCGCGCCTCAGCAGTACTCCTGTGCACAATACTCGAAAGCGCATCCACAGCCGTCTTATTTACCAAAATGTCTATTTTTACTAAATCACTGTCTTCAAAGGCTTTAAACTCATAATCCATCGTGGCGTAACCGTGACTTATTCCCTTCAATTGGTCATAAAAGTCATAAACTATCTCTGCCAGCGGCGCCTTGTATTCGAGCATAACCCTCGTCGGACTAAGATAATCGGTCTTCATCAGCGTGCACCGCTTCGCCTCAGCCAGCTTCATTATCCCCCCTATCGTATCGCTGTTTGTGATTATCTCCACCTTGACAAACGGCTCACGAAGCTCCTCGACAAAGGTCAGGTCGGGCAGTTCCGCTGGTGAATCTATCCTCTTTACTGTACCGTCTTTAAGAAGAACTTCATAGCTCACCGTAGGAGCAGTCTGCACCACGTCAATATCATTTTCCCGCTCAAGCCGCTCCTGCACCACCTCCATATGCAAAAGCCCTAAAAACCCGCACCTAAAACCAAAACCAAGCGCAGGCGAATTTTGCGGAGAAAATGTGAAACTGGCGTCGTTGAGTGTAAGTTTCTCAAAAGCCGCACGCAGCTTCGGATATTCGGTATTATTGCCGGGATAAAAATCGGAAAAAACCATCTGCATCGGCGCCTTGTACCCATGCAGAGCTTTAGCCGCAGGGTTAGCGTCGTCTGTTATCGTATCGCCAACATTAACATCGGCTAATTCGCGAATATTGGCGATGACGTAACCCACCTCGCCGCATCTAAGTTCATTTACCGCCGTCATTTCCGGCGTGAACTTGCCAAGCTCGGTAATCAGGTATGTCCTGCCTTTTTTCATAAAGCGTATCCGCTGCTTGAGCCGAAGGCCACCGGCAAATACCCGCACATAGCATATCACACCGCGATACTCATCCGCTTCGCTGTCGAAAATAAGAGCAGCCGCAGGCTCGTTATTCTTATCCTCCGGCGGCGGCAGAAGTGTCACTATCGCACGCAAAAGCTCGTCAACTCCTTGCCCTGTCTTTGCGCTTATGGCGAAGCAATCCTGCTTGCGGATACCGAGCACATGTTCCATTTCCTCGGCGGCGACATCGGGCTGAGCAGCGGGAAGGTCTATTTTATTGATAACCCCGATAATTTCGCATCCCGTATCGACGGCCAGATACGCGTTTGCAACCGTTTGCGCCTCGACGCCCTGGCTGGCGTCAACGACGAGCAGCGCACCCTCGCAAGCTGCCAATGCCCGCGAAACCTCATAATGAAAATCCACGTGGCCGGGCGTGTCGATGAGATTCAGCATGTATTCTTTGCCGTCCAGCACATATTTCATAGTAACAGCCGACGCCTTGATAGTAATCCCTCGTTCACGTTCGAGGTCCATCCCATCGAGCATCTGATCCTTCTTGTTGCGATCATTTATCGAGCCGGTCAGTTCAAGCATTCGGTCGGCCAGCGTGCTCTTGCCGTGGTCGATATGAGCGACTATCGAAAAATTACGTATATTTTTGGTATCCATATAAGTTCAGACTGACTACTGTAAAACATGTGATTATAGCATACCTCCGCCGCAATAACAATGTTCAAGAGGCCAGATAAATCCTCACCATGCCAAAACTCAGTTCATAGACCTTAATATCAGTAAAACCGGCTGCGTGCAGTTCAGCTGGAAAGTCGATCGTTTCAGCCCATCGGCAAATCGTCTTTGACAGATAACCGTAAGCCGCCTTGTTCGCCGTAATAACCGCTCCCCAAAACGGCACTATCCGCAGGTAGCCGCGTGCCGCCAATTTAAGCGCAGAATTTTTCGGGAGTGAAAATTCAAGGATACAGAATTTTCCATCAGGTTTTAAGAGATTGAGGATATTCCTTAAGGCTGCACTCCTGTCTGCTAGATTTCGCACACCGAATGCGCAACTTATAATGTCAAATTTTTTGCCGGCGAAATCGGCTGTTGTGCAATCGGCGTTCACCCATTGGAAATGGTTAGTCTTGTCATTTCGACCGTCGTCCCGATTAAATCGCGACGATACGGAGAAATCTTTTCTTTTATTAATAGATTTCTCGCTGCGCTCGAAATGACAATTGGTTTGTTTTTTTGCTTTCCTTTTTGCTATTTCGAGCATCTGGTCGCTAAAATCGCAGCCCGTTATCGACGCTGCCTTGCTGAACTTTCCAAAAGCAAACGTCAAGTCGCCCGTTCCACAGCAGATATCAAGGACATCCGCACCTTCTTTTGGATTTGCCAGCTTCACCACTTTTTTTCGCCAGTATCTATCCAGACCGAAACTTAGAATATGATTTGCCGCATCATAGCGAACGGCTATGGAATCGAACATGTCGTGTATAGTTTCGGCCTGACTCATGATAAGTTCGTAAAAGTTGTTATCGGAAGCAGCACAAATATGGTCACGTCCCAAACTGCGTGTGAAATGACCGCCGGCCAGATAGATTTATACCGGTTGAAAATATAACCCCAAAACAGGCCGCATATTACGGCTGCGAAGATAAGCATAAAATTAAAAGACCAGATATGACCTATGGAATAAAAAAAGGCCGCTGCCAAAAATCCTGCCCTGTCACCATATCTTTTGCTCAGCCGATACTGAATAAACCCTCGCCAGAAAAATTCTTCCGCCGGGCCTATAAGAAAAAACAAAGCAATCGCTATTAGACCAAGAGGAGTCTGCCCTCTGATAGCGTAAATATCCTGTACCCCCCTGTCGGCGAAACTGAACAGCTTTACGGCGAAACCACCGGCAAGGAAAAAAAGATAAAACATCGCAGCCGAAGCAAGACCTATTAGAATGTGCCCTGCTTTAAATTCAAACAGTTTTTTTTCTTTTCGGCTGGCAAAAAGCGAGCACTGACCGAGGGTAAAAGCGGCTATCGACATCCCCGCCCAGAATGGAATGAAACTTTGCGTCCACGGCGAAAATATGAAGAACCAGAAGACAATCGCGACCGCGAGCAGTCCCCACACCGTCTTCATAACGCCATACCGATAACAATGGATGCTATTAGCAGGATTCCGAAGACAAGATGAAGCTGTGCGCTTTTGACGTCGAGATCGGCTATTGACTGCGGATTGTCCGGTACACTATGTGAGAGAATGACGATATTCTTAAAAGCTATTGGGATAGTTACAAGCACCGCCAGCGACCAAAAAGTAAGTAACGGCGTAAACGTCATAATAAAAACAGTAACAAATGCTGCGGCTATCAAAAGATAGTATTCCCATTTGGCTTTGCTGTGGCCAAGCAGGTTGGCAATCGTCCGGCTGCCTGCTTTAATATCATGTTTTATATCGCGGATGTTGTTGCCTACAAGAATCAGAGCGACCAGAAACGCTACAGGCAATGACAATAGGATTGGCTTTATGCTGAATCGCTCGGCCAGCACATAATAACTTCCAAAGACCATAAGCGGTCCGAACATCAAAAATACGGCAAGGTCGCCGAGTGCGAAATATTTGTAACCGGGACCAAAACCATAAAAAATCGCTGCCAATAATCCAAGCAACCCCAAGACCAGTATCGGCCAGCCGCGAAAATATATTAAAATTAGCGAAAGCAATACCGCTATACTAAAAATTACTATCGCTTCTATAAGCACCTGTCTAGGCGTCAGAAGTTTTTCTGTGATAACCCTGCTAGAGCCAAAGGAGTAATCGGTATCGATACCTTTTTTGTAATCGAAATAGTCACTAAGCACATTTGTCCCTGCGTGCATAAGTATCGCACAGACCAATACAATCAAAAACAGCGGGATGGAGAAACTGCCGGCATCCTGAAAGGCGAGCACCGCGCCCAATGCGACAGAAACAGCCGTCGCGGTAAACGAAAACGCCCGCATCGCCTGTAAATAACCTTTTACACTCATGAAAAATCCTTTTTATTTAACCGCCAATGCACGCCAATAAACGCTAATTATTTGGGCGGGTTTGAAACCCGCCCCTACAAGTAATTTCGCGTACATTCGCGTTTATTCGCGGTTCCTTTTAATCAATACTCGCGAAATCACACAATACCGAATCGGCAATAGGCAAGGCTGCCATTGTCAGGAAAATCCTGCCGCCGGACCGGTCTATCATACCGAATTTTTTATTTTTCTCAATCTGCTTTTTGAATAAATCTTCGGCGGCGAAACCGGTTCGCTCTTTGAACCGCTCAATGTCTATTCCTTGCATGGTCCGCAGATTCAAAACAGCCGTCTGGCAGGCAACTTCTATTTTATCCGGCATCTCTATTTCGTTGTAAACCGGCTTGCCTGTCTCGACCGCTTTGATGTATCCGGCTATGTCGGCGATATTCAACCCCCTCTTGCCGTTATAATAGAAGCCAGCGGCTGGGCCTATTCCAACATATTCGCCATTTGCCCAGTAATTTAGATTATGCCTGCACTCAAAACCCTTTTTTGCGAAATTGGATATTTCATATTGATAAATTCTGTGGTCATTTAGAAAATCAATGACAAACTCGTACATCCGCCTGTCGGTATCTTCGTCGATCCTCTCGATTTTACCCGCTTCCACAGCCGTTTGCAGCGGCGTATCCTTTTCATAAGTCAAACTATACGCGCTGATGTGCTGTGGGGAAAGTTCAACCGCTTTTTCAAGACTGTATTTAAGTGATTCCATAGTGCTGTTCGGGATGGCGAAAATCAGGTCAAGATTTATATTTTTAAAACCGACATCACGAGCAATCTTTACAGCCTCGGCAATTTGCTTTGGATTCTGCCTTCTGCCAAGCAGTTTTAATTGACTTTCGGCAAAAGACTGCGCACCAATGGATAATCTATTTACGCCGTACTGCTTTAACGTCTTTAGAAATTGCTCGTTTACATCGGCAGGATTTACCTCAACTGTAAATTCCTCTATGTTCGGCAAAAATTGTTGAAGTTTCTTTAAAAGCAAAGTTAATAATTCATGCGGCAGAACGCTCGGCGTCCCCCCGCCGATATAAATCGTCTTAAAGCACTTTGTCATTGCGAGCGCAGCGAAGCAATCTCGGTTTTGAGGCAATAAGGAAGATTGCTTCGTCGTTCCACTCCTCGCAATGACATTTTTTGAGATACCCTCGTAATCTTTCAACTGCCGCAACAACGCCTCCACCAGCCGCTTCGGATTATGTAAATGAATCGGCTGCGAATAAAATCCGCAGTACGCGCACTTGCTTATGCAAAACGGTATGTGAATATACAACCCGACTTTTTCTTGCATAGCGGATTTTTACCACGAATGACACGAAAACGCACGAAGTTTTTTAGACGGGATAACAGGATTGGCAAGATTCTACATAAGCCATTCAACTACAATCCATGCTTTAGCAACATTATAAAAAACCAAGGTATTGAACCAACATCAACAAAGTACACTAAAAGAAGCAAGACCCCAAATATATATGAAGATGGCAAATATAAGGCGGACAATACAACAAAAATTCCACCTATAACAGGGGCACCAGAGTCATGTTTATATTTCTCAAGATTACCATGCTGTCTTTGATACAACCATGGGCGAACAAATGCGAGATATAAATTCATTGCTGAAATAAACGCGGCCAATACAATGAACATAACACCGACCCCATATTTTATTGTCATCATTGACCTAACTGCATCAACAATAAAAAAATGTCGGTAAATAACTACCACCGGAATTAACAAACCGATTAATCCTATAGCGAACAACTGAAAGAAATCAGATGAAGTTAGTTTGTGACTACCATTCGAATTGTTAGTATTTTGCATTTGGTTCGTCCACCACATAAAATCATTTAATTCTATTTTGCTGCTTAAAGGGTCACTCAATTTTTAATTTTTGCATTTGGCAGGTTTTCCTCGCCATAAAGGATAAAAATAGCCCCAAACGGCCAAAAAGCAAGGGGAAAGTCAAAAAGGTGAGAAAGGTGTGAAGGTAAGAAAAGTATGAATGACTGGATTCCCGCTCCATTCGACAAGCTCAGGACAAGCTGCGCGGGAATGACAGGGTCGCAATCACACGTATTTACGGCGATTGGTATTAGATTTCTCGACTCCGCTACGCTGCGCTCGAAATGACAGGGACACATGAGGAATGACAGCCAAAATTCGGCAAATCCCGTGATCCTGTCTAAAAAAAATCCAGTTAATCCTGTCAAAGAATTTCGTGTCTATTCGTTCATTCGTGGCTCATTTCGGTTGTTCCTATTCCTATAACTAAACGTATTCAATCGGGTCTTTTAGTCCTGCTTGTGCGAATCCGCGAAGGCGCAGGCGGCAGGAATCGCATCTTCCGCAGCTTCTGCCCTTTTCATCGGGGTCGTAGCAGCTATGGGTCAGGGAATAATCGACACCGGCGGCTGTGCCCGCTTTTATAATTTCAGCTTTGGTCATTTCGATTATCGGGGTGCGGATTTTATATTTACCTTTGCCCTCGACAGCGGCGGCTGTGGCGAGGTTGGCCATTTTTTCGAACGCGGCTATAAATTCGGCGCGGCAGTCGGGGTATCCGCTGTAATCGGTGCTGTTGACACCGATAAAAATATCGAAAACGCCCAGCACCTCCGCCCAGGCAAGGGCATAGCTTAAAAAAACCGTATTGCGCGCCGGAACATAGGTCAATGGAATGGCGCTTTCATTTTCCAGACCGGCTCTGTCCTTCGGGACATCTATCGCAGAATCGGTCAGGGCCGAGCCGCCGAACTGCGCCAAGTCGATATCGACAATCCTGTGCCCCAAAACGGATGCCGCAGCGGCTACTTTTTTAGCCGATTCTATCTCGCGGCTGTGCCTTTGACCGTATCGAAACGACAGGGCAAAGCAATCAAACCCCTCTTTTTTCGCCAGAGCCAGCGTCGTAGCCGAGTCCAGCCCCCCGCTAAGCAGCATAATAGCCTGTTTCGCGCTCACTTTTTCCCTTGTTGAAACCCAAAATAAATGATAAATAGATACTCTAAGTTGATGTTATACTACTCATTTTTAATAATGACAAGTCAGGAGTAAAATTTTGGAAAAGTTTAGAGCAATACCGGCAGTTCTGGCAATAATCGGCTTGTGCCTTCTCGGGTTTGCCGAAGAGACCGATCCAAACGATATAACCGCCTACTACGGATTCGGAGAAATTGAGATAATCAAGCTCGACTGGGGCATTGATGAGCTTCAAACCGGCGATTTCAACGGCGATGGCAAATGCGACATAGCCGTTGTCAACAACATCAAGGCCAAGATTGAACTATTACTCCAGAAGGCGGAATCCGGCATCGAAGAGGATTCGGTAACCGTGGCCAAAGAGGACGAAAACATAAATATTCTCAATCCGCCCTCGCTCTATAAAAAAGAGGCCATAGCCGTTTCGCAGAAGATATTCAGCCTGGCTACCGGTGACCTGAACAGTGACGGTATGGTTGACTTTGCTTTTTACGGCGACCCAAGGGGGCTTTATGTTCTCTTCCAAAAGGACGGTGAAGAACAGGGTCAAGAGCTTAACTGGCGGCACAAAAAAATTAATATCGACGACGCTCTCGTAACAGCCGGAGCTCTTATCTGCGCTGACCTGAACAGTGACGGCAAAGACGACCTGGCACTTGCCGCGAGGGATTCGGTCTATGTTATTATTCAAGAGGATGGCGCTCTGACAGAACCGGTAAAATACCCGACCATAACCCAGCCTCGTGAGCTTTACGCAGCCGACATCAACGGCGACAAAATAAACGATCTTGTCATTCTTGCCGCTGATACCGAAAAACCTATCCACGTCCGCTTCGGGCAGAGCGGCGGACAACTCGGCCCGGAAGAGCAGTTCTTCGTCGAAGACCCGTTTATACTGCGGCTTCATAATATAGATGACTCCTCGCGTGATGAAGTTCTGGTCATTGACCAGAAAGGCGGTAGGCTCATCGCATATCAGCTGGCCGAACAAAAAGATAAAGACGCCGACTGGCCGATCTATTTCTATCCGCTTGTCTCCGGTCAGGCCAATTCCAAAAGGGACCTTGTGACAGGCGATTTTGACGGTGACGGCCTAAGCGACATTGTTATCAGTGAACCCGATGGAGCGGAACTTATTCTCTATAAGCAAGTCAAAGGCACGGGGCTGGCTAAACCGGTAACTTTCCCGGCTCTGTCAGACATTGACAACCTCAGCGCCGCCGACATAGATGGTGACGGAAAAACCGATATCGCTGCCATCAGCGTAAAGGAAAAAATAATCGGAATAAGCAAATTCGAGAAAGACCGTCTAATTTTCCCTGAGCCTCTCAGTATTGCGGGAGAGCCGCTGGCAATGGAGCTTGCCGATGTTGACGGGGACAAAAAAACAGACTGCGCTTACATTTACAAAGACAGCAATGACATCAGACACCTTGGCGTTACCTACAGCTTAAATAAAAACAAAGCTGATGATGTATCGTCACTGCCCCTTGAAAAACTTGCTGCCAATCCTGAGGGACTTCTAATCGCTGATGTCGATCAGGATGGGCTAAACGATATTCTTATTTTTATCGAATATGAAAATCCGATCCTTGTGAAACAAAACAAAAAGAGGCTGTTCTCGATCTTCGATTCCTCCGCCTCGCAGGCAAGCCTTATCAAAGAGGCAAAACAACGCTCTGTCGCTGTCGCCGATATCGACGGCAAAAAGGGAAAGGAACTTGTTATAGCGCAGGACAACTTCGCGCGCAGCCTTACACTTGACGACGGAAAGGTGTGGAAAATAATAGACCAGTACAACGCCAAGAGCACCGAAAATAATATCTCCAGTCTTGCCGTTGTACAAAGTTCCACATCCAAGCAGCCGGTAATCATTTTTCTCGACGGACAGAAAGGCCAATTGCAGATGCTCAAAGCCGACGAAGATAAAACCTATCGCTTTGAAAACCAGATACCAGTCGGCAAATGGAACTCTGTCCAGAATCTAAAGTGCATCTTCGATACATTCACTGGCGACAATGCGGAAAATATTCTGCTTTTCGATTCGGAAAAATTCGCTATCGTCACCCCGCCAACGGCTGGCAGCAAACCAAAATATCTCGAACAGATATTCAGCTACGAGACGAAAATCCGTGAAGGGTATTACGGCAATATTGCTATCGGTGACATAAATTCGGACGGTAAAGTTGATATTGTAATGGTCGAGTGGAAAAAAAATCATTTCGAGATACTCGCCCTTGACGCAGAGAACAACCCTTTGCCGGCTATGCGATTCAAAATATTCGAGGAGAAATCCTACGATCAGGAAGGCGGAAAAGCAAGCGTTGAACCGCGGGAGATAAAGATCGCCGATGTTACAAACGACGGGAAAAACGACCTTATAACCGTCATCCATGACCGTATTATCATCTATCCGCAAGATTAATTCTTTCCATGGCAGCGAAGAAAAAAGTTTTTGTAGCAATGAGCGGAGGCGTTGACAGCAGTGTTGCCGCTGCGCTGCTCCAGCGGGCTGGTTACGACTGCACAGGAATTTTTATGTGCTTCGGCCAGGCGCCAAAAGGCGCAGCCTCGCATCCAGGCTGCTGCAGTCCGCAGGATGCCGCCGACGCAAAGGATGTCGCAGCCTGTCTCGGTATAAAATTCGCCGTCCTGAATTTTCAGCAGGACATTGAAAAAATCATCGACTATTTCGTAAATGAATATCGCAACGCTCGCACTCCTAATCCGTGTATTTTATGCAATAGCCAACTGAAATTCGGCAAGCTCCTGCAATACGCCGCAGCAATGGGCGCAGATTACGTCGCCACAGGGCATTATGCCCAAATACACTCACAGGCCGGTCAATTTCGGCTCGCAAGGGGTATCGATTCTGGTAAAGACCAGTCTTATGCCCTCTTTAATGTCCTCCGCCAATACTTTGAAAAGATTTTACTGCCGGTGGGCGAATATACTAAAAAACAGATTCGCCAAATCGCAGCCGAAGCAAACCTTCCCGTCAAAGACAAGGCCGAATCGCAGGAAATATGCTTCGTAGCCGATGATGATTACGCTTCTCTGGTTGCCGCTAAAGCGCCGCAGCTTGTCAAGACAGGAAACGTTGTCGATTCGGCGGGTAAGATACTCGGTCAGCATCAGGGAATATTCAGGTTCACCATCGGCCAACGCAAAGGTCTTCGCATCGCGATGGGTAAACCGATGTATGTAATCGGCCTTGACGCCACCAGCAACACGGTAACTCTCGGCAGCCGCGAGGAACTTGAGCAAAAGAGCCTTTTAGCTGATAATGTCAACTGGCTTGTCGATCCGCCGTCATCAAAGCCGTTTGAGGCAATTGTACAGATACGCTACAATCACCGCGGCGTGCCGGCAATCGTAACACCACAAGACAATTCTAATGTCGCCGTTGATTTTTATAAGTCTGTCAGTGCAATCACCCCCGGCCAGGCTGCGGTTTTCTACGATATGAACGACAACGTCATCGGCGGCGGCTGGATAAAAAATTAAAAGCTATGGGAAAAGTGTAACGTCTTCTTTTCATATATCTACTATACGGTCTATAGCAAACTCCTACATCAATTTGAGTTTTATCCTAATTGCCCCTGTTAGGAGCTTTGTTAGTATGGAACCAATAACCGTAAGCACGGGGGCGGCTTTGGATTCAAAACTAAAATGGCCGCGTTGGCCGTTGATCCGAAGCAGGACTTCTTGTGCGATTTAATTCTGGGGGTGTATTATGTACACAAAACTCTTTCCAAGAGGTCTGTCTCTCGTGTTAACGGGGTTAGCGGTTCTTGCCATTGCCCTTAACCTTGCAGCCGCGACAGATGCGACCGAAGAAATCCAAAGTACCTGGTCGCAAAAAGACCAGGCCGCCGAAACTCAAACGGCAATGACAACGCGCGGAACAGTGCAATTACAGCGGGCTTCTCACTGTATCGGCGCAAAGGTCGTTGACAGTCAGCAGCAAGACCTTGGAACTATTCACGATATTGTACTGACGCCTGCAAGGGACAAGGTATCTTATGTCGTGCTGGCTTACGGCGGTTTTCTCGGAATGGGCGATAAGTACTTTGCCGTTCCGTATGAATCCTTCCGTGCGCAAGCTGACAAGCTGGATACAATGATACTGCCGATCGAAAAACAAAAATTTGAAAGTATGGAAGGCTTCGATAGACAAAACTGGCCGGATAAAGCCGAGAGCGTCTGGCTTGTCAAGAATCCGAGTTGGGAACGTCAGGCGAACGAAATGAAAGAACAAGGTAAGGAAATGGCCAAAGATGTTATGAAAGAAAAATCGCCCGTAGCAGCAGAGGCGGAAAAACAATTGACTTCGCAGCAGCAGTTTGAATACCGCAAAGTCAGCAAACTAATCGGCCTGGATATCCAAAATCCTCAGGGTCAGGAGCTTGCTAATATAAATGACCTGACTATCAGCAGCAGAGGTCATTTGATCTTTGCGATCATCTCTTACGGCGGCGCTATGGGTATCGGCGAAAAACTCGCCGCTGTTCCGTTCAGCGAGATTCTCATCCAGCCAGATCGGCAATTCTCAATGCTCGACGCCGACGCCACGCTGCTGGATTCAGTTTCTTTTGCAGAAGACCAGTTTCAAAAACTCAACGACCGCACTTTTGCCCAGAACATCCTTTCAAAATTCAATCAGCAGATCAGCGAGGAACCTTACTGGCAGGTTTACGGCTATGTGGGCGAAGAAGCCGCTGGAATAGAGTATTTTGACACACGAAGCATCAAGTCTTTCAGCGGTGAAATACAGAATGTAAGCACTATGACAATAGATGAGCAAACTTTTGTGTCACTTCGTTTCCAAAGCGATGATGGCAAAACATTTAACATCTGCCCTGGCCCGCAAAGCTACATCAGCCAGCAGAATCTTAACTTCAGACAGGGTGATAATATAAAAGTTACCGGTTCGCTCGTAACAATCGACAACCAGCAAACTCTGCTGGCCACAGAAATAGAAAAAGACGGCAAGACCCATCTGTTCAGGTCAAGACGCGGTCAGCCAATGTGGTAAATGAAGCAAAAAAGTAAACAACTGAAAGAAGAAAGAGGCACAAGAACTCGCATCTATTGAAAAAACAACTTTGAAAAACAGGGTGGGCGGCTGCTTAAAATCGCCGCCTATCCATAAACAAGGGTTCGAGTGACGGTAAACGCGGATATTGCTTATAGAAAATTAACAGTCGATAGCGTAAATTGAACGGCAGGTAAAACAAGAAAAAATGAACCAAGGAAAAACAAACAATAGAGAAATGAGATGTAACAAATGAAAAACTGTAAATTGTATCTAACACTGATGGTAACGACGATATTAGCTATCAACACTTTTGCGGCGCCGATAGCTTTCCAAAAAGGATCACACCTGTTGGTACCCGAACCCTTAAAAATAACCGAAACCAATATGCGAACCGCATTGGTGGTAGACTGGAAAGCCAAAGACAAAAGCGGCTTGACAGCGGCTAATTCGCAGGATTATCGCCAAGAGTTTGCGCTGTATAAGGCGCAGGCCTCAGCTATTGATGTTGCCACATTAAGTTTTGATTCAGACGCTGAACAGCAAACCGAGGTCACAAGTAGCTTTGGTGCTGAGAATTTTGCCGGCGGATTTTCCCATCCGGTAAAAACACGCGGAAATTCAAAACGTAACGCTGCTGCGGATGAACCACTCGAATCGAACTTTGCGATGCCGGTTTCAGCTATTGGCATGACAGCTGCGGAAAGTTCAAGATCCGCTTACCTCAATGACAACGGCGGTAATGACAAACAAGTATTCCATACCATTGTCAATGAAAACAATGGCAAACACCACGGCTGGGGTAAGAATGGAAGACACAAAGAATGGTGGTACAAAACCGATGATGATATTACCGATGGCGGAGGCAGTCAGGTACCAGCACCTGGAGCACTATTGCTTGGCAGTCTGGGGATAGGATTTGTCGGCTGGCTGAGAAGAAGGAAGCAACACTTGAAAGTCGAATAATTTTGTTGACTTTAAGATCAGGTAAA